>PHAN01000004.1:148463-149757 GCA_002841695.1 Elusimicrobia bacterium HGW-Elusimicrobia-1
TCTTTTTCTCTTTACTCTTCACCCTTCCCGCATCCCGACTTTCCGCCGCAACCCAACTCACACACACATCCAAAACCGACTGGCAAAACGGCGTTTTAGTAAACGCAACTTGGTATCCTGAAACACAAGTACAACTTGATTGGCAGGGCTCGTCATTTACCACACCCGGCCACTCCCCGTCCGAGATGTGGCTTGGCGGCTGGAAATACCGAAGAAAGATAACGATAAACAATTCGCTCGCTTACGGCCTTTCCGACTATCAGGTTTGGATTCCAACATCTGCTTTTGGTTCCCAGTGGTCTGCAATCCGTTCGTCCGCCCAACCAACAATGGCCGATTTTCGTTTCACTCCATCAACCGCAACGACGACAATACCTTACTGGATTGACTACGACACTACCACCGCCAATTGCAGGGGGTTTTGGGTCAAGGTGTCAACCATTCCCGCCGGCTCAAACACAATCTATATGTATTACGGCAATGCGACTGCCAGTGTCGGACAGAGCGGAGTAAATGCTTTTGTGTTTTTTGATGATTTTAATGACGGGGATGTGTCTGACTGGTCAAAAGAAAGTTCCTCTATTGCTTCGGGCGTAATTGATGGATGCATGGGTATAAATATTACTATAGGTGGAAGCAGTTATAAAGACGTTGAAGTTTATAAAACAGTAACTTTACCATTACAATATATCGTTGAATCAATGATAAAAGATATAGGCGGCGGTGAATATCCCGGTGGGTTATTGATTAACTTTCAAGATATAAATAATTGGCTTGGCCTTGAAGGCGCTACAGGAGGAACACCACAGTGGACGGAACGAGGCGAAAATGGCGGAGTGGATACGGGTTGGATTAATACTTATACTCCCAATATTATTCCTACCGGATGGGCAAGGCAGAGAATTGACATCCCCAATAATGGAAATTATACTGTTTGGATTGACAATATCAACAAAGCGACAAAAGCGATTCCATATGCATTTTCCCGCAATGCAGTGGGTTTTTGTAAGCACACTGGGTACAACAATATTTTCTCGGATTGGATTTTCGTCCGCAAATACGCCCCCACCGAACCCACAATATCGTCTGTCGCCGCCGAAGAAGGCGCGTTTTTCTCAACCGGAACCTATCGCTCCGCCGTCATAGACGCCGCCTCAAAAGTGGTGGTATCAAGCGTCTCATGGAACCCCGCGTCACAACCCGCCGGAACAAATATCTCCGTCGGCATCCGCATATCGTCTTATCCGTTTTCGATAGATTCTTCTACACCCGCGTGGCTAACAGTTTCAAACGG
>PHAN01000004.1:149996-170073 GCA_002841695.1 Elusimicrobia bacterium HGW-Elusimicrobia-1
ATTCCCCCTTATAAAAGGGGGCAAGGGGGGTTGTATTTTTCTCGGCGATTTTACAACCCCCGTACCCCCTTTGTTAAGGAGGAATTTACCATTGTCCGACGCCGCGCCTTCCATTCGCCGCAAATAAAATCTTTCCTCAAAGAATACTTTTTTTGCTAAAATGTCCGTCGATGGATTTCTTGAAAGAACTCAACCCTCAGCAGTACGAAGCCGTTGTCCACACCGAAGGCCCCGTGGTAGTATTCGCGGGAGCGGGCACGGGAAAGACGCGCGTAATAACCAGCCGCATCGCCTATCTTGTCAAGGAAAAAAAAATTCCTCCGTCGAGAATACTCGCCATCACCTTTACCAATAAAGCCGCCGGAGAAATGCGCGAGCGCGTGGCCGCAATGGTCGGACAGTCGGCTGTGGCGTCGCGCCCGGGTTCCGGTTTCGGCCTCGGAGCGTGGGTCTCGACTTTTCACTCTTTCTGCGCGCGGGTGCTTAAGACGGACGCGGTTTCTTTCGGCGTGCGGCCCGACTTCGTGATATACGACGAGGACGACCAGCGCAGGACTCTCAAAGATATCTTAAAAGAACTCCGCCTGGCCGAGGATAAATCTTACCGTCCGTCGGCGGTGGCCGAAAAAATCAATCGCCTCAAAGATTCGCTTAACGACGCGGAGTCGTACGCCCTTAATTCGCTCAATTCGTCGGACGTGCACCGCCGGATATTTTCGGAAATATATTCGATGTACGCAAAAAAACTCGAAGTCGCATCCGCCCTCGATTTCGGGGATTTAATACTTAAGGTCGTGGAGCGATTCCGCGGGGACGCCGCGCTGCTTGAAAGATACCAGAAGCGGTTCGACTACGTTCTGGTCGACGAGTATCAGGACACGAACGCCGCCCAGTATTATCTCACCAAATATCTTTCCGCGGGCCATTCCAATGTGTGCGTCGTCGGAGACGATGACCAGTCGATTTATTCCTGGCGCGGAGCCGACCGCAAGAATATCTCAAGTTTCCGATCGGATCATCCGTCGGCAAAGGTGGTGAAGTTGGAGCAGAACTACCGCTCCACGCCTCAGATACTGGCCGCCGCCGTATCCGTAATTTCGAATAATCTCGACCGTCATCCCAAATCTCTCTGGACGCAAATCGCGGGCGGTCAGGATGTGGCGTGGCGCGAATGCGACAGCGATCTGGAAGAGGCGCAGGCCGTGGCTTCCGAAATAAGGCGGCTCGTCGACGCCGAAAACATCGCTCCGGAAAAAATCGCCATTCTGTACCGCATGAATTCGCAGTCGCGTCTTTTTGAAGACGCTCTTCTGGGCGAAGGCATACCGTACCGGCTCGTCGGAAGCGTCAAGTTTTACGAAAGGCAGGAAGTCAAGAATCTTATCGCGTATCTGAGGGTTATTCAGAATCCCGACGACGAGGTTTCGCTAAAAAGAATAATCAACGTGCCGCACAGGGGCATAGGCGCCGTCACCCTCGATAAGCTTATCTCCCACGCGCGGGCTCACAATCTTACTCTTTTTCAGACGATGCGAATATCGGACACTTTCGGCGGATTGACCGCCAAAGCGGCTTCGCGCGTCAGGGAGTTTGCCGACAGAATAATAAAATGGCAGTCGGAATCGCTTAAACTGACTCCTTCCTCGCTGACTAAAAGTATAGCCGAAGGTTCGGGGTATCTGGCGGAACTCCAGAGGGAAAATACGCCCGAATCGCTGAACCGCGCGGCCAACATAAAGGAACTCGTGAGCGCCGTGGCGGAGTACGAAGAATTACACGAAGACCCGACACTTGCCGGATGGCTCGACGACATAGCGCTTTCGTCCTCGGCGGATTTTTCCGAAGGGTCCGCCAACGGCGCGGTGCTCACGACAGTGCATCTGGCCAAGGGGCTTGAATTCGACGCCGTATTTGTCGTCGGCATGGAGGAAAGCGTTTTCCCTATGGCCTCGGCGTTCCGCGACCCGTCGGAGATGGAAGAGGAGCGACGGCTTTGCTACGTGGCTTTCACCCGCGCCCGCCGACGTCTTTACGCCAGCGGCTCGCGCTTTAAGGTAATCTACGGCAAGCCGACGCGCCTGACGCCGTCGCGCTTTGTCTCGGAGGCCTTCGCATCCGCGCAAAAACCGTCCGCCGGAACCATCGACGAATCGGCCGCCCCGCCGGCCGGCGCCGTCGTCGCGGACGAATCCGCCGCCGGCGGCGTCCCCGCATCCGGCCGATGGCATACCGGCGCCGTCGTGCGCCACAAGACCTTCGGCGAAGGCGTGATAATAGCCGTGGCCGCCGTCGACGAAGACATAAAGCTGACGGTAAGATTTTACGACGGTAAATTGCGAAAGTTTTACGCGCGATACGCGTCTTTTGAAACTATCGCCGACACCCCCTACTGAAACTATGTCTAAAAAAATAACTCCCGAAGAAATACGCCACATCGCGCATCTGGCGCGGCTTAAACTCACCGACGCGGAGACGGAACTTTTTTCCGCTCAGCTGGCCGAGATACTCGGATATGTGGGACGGCTCGGCGAACTCGACCTCAAAAACGCGGCATTGTCCGACCGTAAACCGGTTCCTGCCGAAGCGCTCCGGCGCGACGAGACGTCGCCTTCGCCTTCGCGCGACGCTGTCATCGAAAACGCGCCGTCCCGCTCGGGCGAATATTTTAAGGTAAAAAAAGTAATAGAATAAATGCCCGACTTTGTCGCGGCGGAATTTTTATGACGGAAAAAAAAGATATTAAAACCATCGCCGGCGCGCGCAACGCCCTGATATCTCGGGAGACGACAGCCGTTTCGCTGCTTGAGCCGTATCTTTCCCGCATCGAGCGGCTCGACGATAAAATTAAATCGTTCATAATCACCGTGCCCGACCGCGCTCGCGCGAAGGCCGCCGCCATAGACGCAAAAATCGCGCGCGGCGAGACGCCCGGCCGCCTCGCCGGAACGGTTGTCGCCGTAAAGGACAACATAAATATATCGGGTCTGCCGACCACCTGCGGCTCCAAGATTCTTAAAAATTACATCGCCCCGTACGACGCGACCGTCGTGGAAAAACTCGAGCGCGAGGACGCCTTGATAATCGGCAAGACCAATCTCGACGAGTTCGCTATGGGGTCGTCCACGGAGAACTCGGCGTTTTTTCCGACCAGAAATCCGTGGGACGTCGAACGCGTTCCCGGCGGTTCGTCGGGCGGATCCGCCGCGGCCGTAGCCGCCGGGATGTCGCAGGTTTCTCTTGGCTCCGACACCGGAGGGTCCATCCGTCAGCCCGCCGCTTTTTGCGGCGTGGTGGGAGTAAAACCCACGTACGGCGCAGTGTCGCGCTACGGACTTGTGGCATTCGCGTCTTCGCTCGACCAGATAGGGCCGTTCGCGCGAAACGTCGACGACGCCGCCGCGGTGCTTTCGGCCGTCTCCGGACGCGACCCGCGCGACTCTACGAGCGCCGATGTGTCTTTCAATGGCCTCGACGCATTGAGGCCGGTGTCTCTTGGGGGAATTAAAATCGGATTGCCGGCGGAATATTTCGTTAAAGGCGCAATGGATGCCGAAGTGGTCGAAGCCGTCGAAAAAACCGTCGATGCTATGGCGAAAGCCGGCGCCGAAGTCAAAAAAATATCGTTGCCGCGCACTCAGTACGCGGTTGCGACTTACTATATAGTGGCGCCCTCCGAGGCATCCAGCAATCTTGCCAGGTTCGACGGCGTCAAATACGGGCTTTCCGTCGGGGATGGCGGTCTCATAGATTCCTGCAAGGAAACCCGCGAGGAGGGCTTCGGCCCCGAAGTCAAACGAAGAATAATGCTCGGCACTTACGCGCTTTCGTCCGGATATTACGACGCGTATTACCTGGCCGCGCAAAAAGTGCGCTCGCTTATAGCCGAAGATTTCCGCCGCGCTTTTCTGGAAGTGGATTTCATAGTTTCACCCGTGACGACTTCCGCGGCTTTTAAGATCGGCGAACGCATATCCGATCCGCTCAGCATGTATCTGGCCGACATATTCACGATTTCCGTCAACCTTGCGGGCATTCCGGCGGTTTCCGTGCCATGCGACGCGGGGAAAACTTCCGGCCTTCCGGTGGGTATTCAGATAATGGCGCCCCATTTCGCCGACGAGCGTATGCTGGGGTTTGCCAAGTCGCTGGAGGATTTGGTACAATTTAAGCCGCTGAAAGTATAGTGTATACCCGGTGACAAAACGCCCCGTGAAAAAAAAGGTAATAGTTTTTATTCTTGCCGGCACATTCGTATCCGCCTGGATATTTTTGGCCGCGTCACGCAAGAGTTCCGCCGATTACAGTCAGCGTCTTGCCGAGTTTGAGAGAATAAGCGCCGCCCTGGGCGCCCGCGCCGACATCGTTTCCTTCTATTACAAAGATCTTTCCGATAACTTTGAGTACTACCACCGTCCCGATGATCCGTATCCCAGCGCGAGTTTAGTTAAACTCCCCGTTATGGCCTGCGTTATGGCGGCCGTCGAGGAGAACCGCCTTCCGCCGGATTTAAGCATTGTCTATCGTTCCCGCCATCGCGTCGGCGGTTCCGGTTCTTTGAGATATTCGCGTTACGGCCGCCGCGTCGGCCTCGACGAACTGACCTACAGAATGATAGTCGAAAGCGATAACGTGGCCACCAACATGATTTGTGACACGCTTGGGCTGGGCTACATAAACGAAAAAATGCTGGGCTGGGGAATGGATGTCACCGATATGAAGAGGTGGGTGCTGGATTTAAGAAGACGCAATCAGGGTGTCGAAAACTATACGACTTCGCGCGAGATGGGAATGTTGCTCGAAAAAATTTACAGGGGACAACTGGTCTC
This sequence comes from Elusimicrobia bacterium HGW-Elusimicrobia-1, assembly GCA_002841695.1. Classification (NCBI taxonomy): domain Bacteria; kingdom Pseudomonadati; phylum Elusimicrobiota; species Elusimicrobia bacterium HGW-Elusimicrobia-1. The sequence goes on from PHAN01000004.1 coordinate 154,823, forward strand.
ACGCCGCGCGTCCATGCAGATGCTCGAAATAATGAAAAACCAGCATTATCGCAATCGCATCCCGAGATATCTTCCGCCCGGCGTTGTAGTAGCCAATAAGACCGGACTTATGAGAAATGTCGTGCACGACGCCGGCATTATCTATTCGACCGACGGCGATTACGTTCTTTGCGTTCTTACCAGAGACATTCCGTCCAAAACCGCCGCCCGGCTCATCGGAGAAATATCCCACCTCATATACGACGTTCACGCCTCGCAAAAAGACACAGGCGCCGCGAAAAAAGACGTCAGTACCGTCCGTCTTCCGTCGTAATATCTATTAAGCTCTCAATGTCATTGCGAGGAGTCGTAGGGGCGAAAAATCTTTCGCCCCTACTTGTTGAGATTGCCACGCCCCGACGTTACGTCGGGGCTCGCAATGACAATGGGCGGGATTATAATTGTAAAAAAAACCGCCCTGCGGGCGGCTGTCTTTAAGAGGGGGAAAAACTTTTAGCGGGAAATTTCTTTTACGTAGAACCTAAAAGTGACACCGGCCATCTTCACTTCGTCTCCGTCCTGCAGAACAACCTGGCCGGTAAGTTTCTGGCCGTTCACTTCGGGGAAACCATCCTTAAGCGCCACAAGCACATAACCTTCCTGACGTTTATTGATGGCGGCGCCCATTTCGGGAACGAATAATCCTTTGAGTTTTACGTGGGCGTTGTCCGACTTTCCGGCGTAGGTTACAAGGCCGGTAAGCTCGAATTCGCTCCGCTCGGCGGTTCCGGACGTAACGACGAAAGTGCCCACTTTTTCCGTCACCTTGCCGGCGGGCGCGGGCGTGACAGTCGGCTGTTTTTTAAGCAGCGCGTCTCTCTGCGCGGGGTCTATGACCATTGTCTGGTCTATGGCGGGGGGTTTTGCTTCGGGCGGCGGCGCGGCGGGTTTGACGCCGTCGTCGAGAAAAATGACGGAGTGCGACGCAATCGTGATTTCGTCGCCGTGGGTCAGTCCGCTTTTGAGAATTTTTCTTCCGCCGATGAACGTGCCGTTTGTGGAGTTTAAGTCCTCGACGAAAAAAGTGTCGCCCTGTTTTATTATGCGGGCGTGATGGCCGGATACGACGGGATTGTCTATAACAAGGTCGTTGTCGCTTTTTCTTCCCAGCGCCACGGATGTCTGTGTGGGCGGCACGGGGAATTCCTTGACGACGGCCGGTCCGAACTTAAGAATGAGTTTTGCCATATATATTTACGCGCGACGCCGGAATTATACAAAAAAAACATTCCAAATAAAAACTTCAAGGTTTTAAGGACTAAGCGACAAGGATTAAGAGCCGCCCAAAAACTTAATACTTATGATTTGAGACCGTTGACAAACCCTTGTCACGTCATTCCCGCGAAAGCGGGAATCCAGAGCTTCCGTCGTAGTATGGATTCCCGATTAAAGCATTCGGGAATGACATACTTGGAAAAGGAAGATTTTTAAACATCCTGACATTAATCCCGTCTTTTTACTGGAATATCTTTTCTAAAAGGGACTCCTTCTGAAACTTTATCAGAATCACCGTTATATTGTCGCGTCCGCCGGCGGCGTTGGCCGCTTCTATCAGCGATTTCGCGGTTTCCTCGCAGGACGCTTTATCGAGAGTCCGGAGTATCCGCTCAAGGTCTTCGTCGGGCACCATTCGCGTGAGGCCGTCGGATGCTATAATAAGCGTGAGGCCGTCGGCCGCGGGGAACTCGGCCGTGTCAATTTCCGTGTTTTCCGAAGTCCCCAAAGCCCGTGAGAGAATGTTCTGGTACTTGGAAACCCGCGCCTCTTCCTCGGTTATGATTTTAAGTTTCAGTTGTTCGGCCACAATTGTATGGTCTTCGGTGACTTGCCGCAATTTGTCGTCGGCAAAAGTATACATTCTCGAATCGCCCACGTGCGCTCTCGACACGATATTTTTTTTGCGGTCGTAAAAAGCGGCGACCACCGTAGTTCCCATTCCTTTTTTGTCGGGCGACGCCTGCGCGCTTTGGTATACGACGGAGTTGGCTATGCGTATGGCGGAAGCCAGATGGTTTCCCGCCGCGCTCAAATTCTTGTCCACCGCGCCGTAGACGACCTTGCCGGGGTCGCCGGGAAGTTTGGCCATATGATGGTAAATCGTCTCGACGGCGCGGTTCGACGCCACTTCGCCGGCGTTATGCCCGCCCATACCGTCGGCCACGACGAAAAGCCCAAGCTCCGCGTCGCAGACGAAAGAATCCTCGTTGTTTGTTCTGACTTTGCCGACGTCCGTCAAACCGCACGCGGAGATTTTCATAACGGGAGCCCCTCTATCGCCGCCAGAAGGTCTTTCTCCATTTCGCCGGCGGTCCGGTATCTATTGTCAGGTTCTTTGTCGAGCGATTTGTCCAGAATTGCCGCGAGGGCATCGGTAATGGCCGGATTGAACTTTCTGGGGTCGGGATGCTTTGCCTGGGTTATCTGGAAAAGCAGTTGCGCTATGGATTCGCCCTCGAACGGCTTGACACCCGTGAGCAACTCGTAAAGTGTCACTCCAAGCGAGAACAAATCCGCTCTGCCGTCGACTTTTTTTCCGGCTATCTGCTCCGGCGACATATAAGACGGCGTGCCCAGCACCGTGCCGGTGGCCGTCTTGCTCGACGACGTTATACGGGCAATGCCGAAGTCCGTGACTTTAACCGTGCCGTCCTTGAGAATCATTATGTTGGCCGGTTTTATGTCCCTGTGCACTATGCCCTGCCTGTGCGCATAATCGAGCGCGTTGGCGGTTTTCGCCACTATTTCAACCACTCTTCTTGGCGGAAGCAGATTTTGCTTGTCGCAGTTTTTCTTGAGGTCGTCTCCGTCGAGAAGTTCCATAGCGATGTAGGAAATGTCGTAGTCCTCGCCGGCGTCGTATATCGTTATGATATTGGGATGGTTCAGCATTCCCGCGGATTCCGCCTCGCGGAAAAATCTCTCTTTTACCATTTTGAGTTGTTCTTCGTCGAGGTCTGTGTCGAACTGAAGGGTTTTTATGGCCACCGTGCGGTTAATCTTGGGGTCTTTGCCCAGATACACAATGCCCATAGCGCCTTTGCCGAGTTCTTTGGAAACCTCGTAACGTCCAAGTGTAGGCGTCTGAGAAGCGCCCTGCACTATAACCGTGCCGCCGTTGTCGGCCTTTTTGCCCAGGCCGCCGCCGACTTTGCCTTCGGAGGCATCCCTGAGATTCTTCATCTTTTCTTCTATGTCCTTGAACTTGGGGTCGACTTTTTCAATGTGGCCAAGCACGGATAGCGCCTTGTTGTACTGGCGTTTTCTCTCGAAATCCAGCGCAAGATTGTACAGTAGATCTTTCATCGCGTCGTCGAGGGGGCACTTGCGGAATTTCTCAAAAGCCATATCGAGCATTCCCTGTCCCTGAAAAGACAATCCCAGCATTTTGTTTGTCTCTATGGAGTCGGCTTCCACAAGCTCTTTCTTGCGTTCCGTGATAAGAAATTTTTTCGACGTTATGAGCAGGTAGCCGCCTAATATCAGAAAAGACGGGTAAGATATTTTTATCCAGAAATTCTGCGCCGTGAAAAAGTACACGCCCGCAATCAAAAATATCGTCAGCGCCGCGCCCGAAACTATGGCGGCGAATTTCGCGCGCATTTTCGGCAGTATTATGCTTATGTAGACGCCTATAAGAAGAATGGCCGCGAATTCGGCGGCGAACGCCCAATCCGGACGGCGTATGTATCTGAAGTGGAGAATATTTTCCACCGCCGTGGCGATGATTTCTATGCCGGGCACGGCCGGAGCCAGCGGAGTAACGTTGAAGTCGGCCACGCCCGTGGCTGTGTTTCCGACCAGAACTATTTTATCCTTGAAAGTTTCCGGGGAAATTTTATCCTCGATTATTTCGTACGCGCTGTAATAGGGGAAAGTTTTGTATCCGCCGTAATAACTCAAAAGCATAAAGCCGCGGTCGTCGAAAACCAGCGAGCCGCGCTTGCCTATTTTTAATTCAGACGGCGTCAGAAACAACGCGTCCGGACGAAGGTTGAGATATTTCAGCGCCGTTTGCAGGGCGAACGAAGGATAAAGCTTGCCCTGATAATCTATGAAAGGCATTTCCGCACGGACTACTCCGTCGGCGTCGGGATATATGTTTACGTGTCCGACGAGAGATTTCTCCGAGAGCAACTGTCCTATGGGGGCGGTAAGTCCCGACGCTTCCGGCATCATATTTCCGGGGAATTCAACTCCGCTGGCGTTTATTTTCGCCAATATATCTTCCGGCGGCATGGGACCGCCCGGCGAAAGCGTAAGATACATAGGCAGCACAAGGTTGTCCATCGACGAGACCATGGCGGCGAGCTTCGAGTCATTGTCAAGGCGCGTTTCTATTTCCTCGATTTCCGCCACTATTTTTTTGGAGAACGCGCGCTGCGCGGCGGCTTTTGACGAAGATTCGGCGTCTATTCTGTTTTTCAGATTTTTTATTTCAGTGAGTCCCGGATTCTGTTCATGCTCGGAGAAAAGCACATTGAGGCCTATCACTCTGGGGGCGGCCGCATTGAGCTTGCTGAGCATATCCGCCGCCACCGAGCGCGGCCAAGGCCATCGTCCCACTCTCGATATACTCTCGTTATCGATGGCCACAATCACCACTTCGGACGGGGGATCGTCGGTTTTAAGCTGCGACCTCCAGTCGTATGTTTTGAGCTCCAAAATTTTCAGCGCCGAAAAATCCGCCAAATAAAAAACGGCCACTATAAGAGTCAGCGCAACGCCGATAATAATGTCAATGTTTTTTTTCATAGAGTATGTCCCGTGATTGGGCGGGTTTGGGTATTACTTAAAGTATATGCCCCGCCTGCTCTGTTTATGCGATTATTATATATAAAAATATGTGAAACAGTAAATAGTGAATAGTGAATAGCGATAAATAGTCACACGTGTCCGGTTAAACCATTGCTTTATGTGGACTTAAAATATTCCCCCTTAATAAAGGGGGATACAGGGGGTTGTGATATTCAACAATCATCAGCGACAAAATGTGCGATAAACTTGTCCTCAACTTGATTGGGGATCGCACCGCTACATATTTGGTTTTACCGGTATTTTTTTATGGTTCAAAGTCGGATATACCTTCTCGTCACATATTTGGCTTTTTTGGTATTTTTTTGTAGCGGTCGCATTTATGCGACATCAACCTTGGCTTTAGTTGTCCTTCATTTGAAAAAGGGGGGCACAACAACTGAAAAAGAAGAACACAACAACCCCCTTACCCCCTTTGTTAAGGGGGAATACTTTGAGTCATCATAAAGCAATAGTTCGACAGGACACGTGTAATTTACCATTCACTCTTTTACTCGCGGGTATTGACATCGTCATATATTTTTTTATACAATTGAACTGACCGGTCAGTCATTGTTGTGGAGAGGGGAGCTGGAGGTGGGAAGTAGAAAGTAAGGGGTGAGAGGTAATATGAAAAAAACAAAACCTGTTTCCCGCGCCGAGCGTGCCGCCGTCCGCAGCGCCGTCACCAAGGAAAAAATACTTGACGCGGCCATTAAGGTTCTGACGCAAAGGGAATACTATCTGTGCCCCGTGGAAGAAATAGCCCGCGCGGCGGGAGTGGCCAAGGGAACTATTTATCTGCATTGCCGCAGCAAAGAAGATCTCTATTATATGGTGTTTTTCCGCGTTCTCGAAGACCTGAAAGCCGTAGCCGTCGAGATATTGAAAAACTGTTCGGATCCCGCCGAATGTATGGAAGAGTTTCTGGAGAAGTTCACCGGAGTGTTCTCGACCAACCGCAACATATTTTTGTCTTTGAGGCGCGACATAAAAATGGGCGCTCCGCGTATGCAGGAAAAGCTTCATAAGAAGTTTGCCGAGGTAATTGATTCCGTGGCCGACATAATCGCCAAGGGAATAAAAGCAGGGGAGTTCGCGAACTATCCGCCGCGGCTTGTCGCCACAATGTTCGGTTCGCTCATATTCATAGTGGCTCATCACGGCATCGACAAACACGAAATTGTGGAAGGATTTTCCCCGAAAATGATAATGAAAGTATTCCTCAACGGACTTAAAAGGCGGTGAGAAATATGAAATTTTCCAAAAAAATATCGGCGCAAACACTTGCGGTTTTCTGCGCGGCTTTAACGCTCGCGTTTTTGTCAGGGCCTCTAATCGGAGCCCGTGCCGTTGTGATTACGGAGGACAAGGCCGTATCCGAGGCGCGCCAGAGGGCTTTTGAATTGAAGGCGGCCCGCGAGACGCTTAATGAAGCGTCCGGTAGGGTCTACGAAGGTTTCTCCGGATTCCTTCCTAAGGTAACACTTGCCGCAAATTACACCAAACTCAGCGCGCCGCAGATAAATATATCGGGACCTGCCGCGGCCCTTTTTGCGGGTAATTTCAGCCCCGCCATGACGGCTACCGACCTTTATACGGGACAACTGAACGTGAGCCAGCCGTTGTTCGCATGGGGCAGAATATATCACGCGGATCGCCAGGCGCGCCTCGGATATAAGATGGCTCTTGAAAAATACCGCCGCGTCTCCAATGAAACGGTTTACAAGGCGCGCGAACTGTTTTACGGGACGCTGCTTGCGCAAAAAATGCTGGCCATCGCCGAAGAGTCGGAAAAACTCGCCGAAGGACGTTACAATATGACGAAACGTCTTTACGACGAGGGCAAAGCGTCCACTTACGATGTCTCCCGCGCCAAAGTCGGTTTGGAAAACGTGCGTGTGGCGGTGGTGCGCGCGTCGAACGCCGCCGGGATGTCGATCGAGGCGCTCAAAACTTTTTTGAATCTGCCCGACGATATTGTCGTAGAGGGCGCCTTCGCGCACGTGGAGAAAGAACTGTCGCTCGACGACCTGACCGCCCGCGCGATGTCTTCGCGCCCCGAAGTCGCCGAAGCGGCCTTCAGAGAGCGCGCGGCCGAAAGCATTGTGGCGATGGCCGTATCCGGCGACAAGCCGTTTGTGGCGGCCACTTACGCGTGGACCGCTCAGAGCGCCGACTACGCCGCGCCTTACGAGAAATGGGACACCAGATGGCAGGCGGGTGTGGCGTTGCAGTGGCCTGTTTTCGACGGCTTGGCAACTTTCGGGCGCGTAAAACAGGCCCGCGCCGGCTTGAAATCGCTGGCCGTTGCCCGTCAGTCCGTGGAAGCGGGCGTCAAGCTTGAAGTCCGTTCGACCTATCTTAATCTGCGCCATATAAAGGAAAGCATCCGCGCGCAGGAGCAGAATGTGGAATCCGCCAGGGAGAATCTTGAAATTGCCCAGAAGAGATATTCTCTGGGGCTTATGTCCTATATTGAGCTTCAGGACGTGCACCTGGCTTTTTCTCAGGCGGAAACCAATTATCAGCAGTCGCTTTACGAATATAATCTGGCGCTTGCCGCTATAGAAAAGATAACCGGAGCGGATAAATACAGGCAATAGGCAGAGAAATTTGTAACTTGTTTAATGATTTTGTAGCGGCCGCATTGCTATGCGGCCTGTTATTATGGCGGGATAGCAATCCCGCCGCTACATATCTTTAGGGAGGATTTTTATGAAAAAATGGATGATTATACTTATTGCCGCCGTGGCGCTTTTGTCGATTTACAGGATTGTAAGCGTTCGCCGCGCCGCATCAAAACAATCTACCCAGACCGTCGCGCCCGTCGAAACGGCCAAGTCGAAGCGGCTTGATGTTTGGGAGACGGTCGAGATCACGGGCGACGTGCGCGGCTATTTCGAAGCGCGCGTATTTCCCAAAGTTCCCGGACGCTTAAAGGAGCGCTTAAAAGAAGCCGGCGAAAAAGTGTCGCGCGACGAGACATTCGCCGCCATAGACCGTGATGAACCGGCTTTTGAATACGCCTTGGCCGAGGTCAAGAGTCCATTCGACGGTATAATCACGAGATATTTCGCCAGTCCCGGCGAGATGGTTTCGCCGCAGGCGCCTTTGGCCGAAGTTTCTTCGATGGACAGAATAAAGGTGGTCGTGCAGGTCTCGGAAAAGGACATAATGAAGATATCGGCGGGTCAGTCGGCTAGATTTTATCTCGACAGCTATCCCAAGAGAGCTTTCAGCGGCAAGGTCGAAAACATCAGCCGCTCTCTGGACTCCGTGACGCGCACCAGCGGCGTGGAGATATCGGCGCAGAATCCCGACGGCATCCTGAGACCGGGGATGTTTGCCCGCGTGGAAATACTTGTCAACCGTCGCGCCGCGGCGATAGTCGTTCCGCGCCCGGCGGTAATATTTAATCCCGGCGGAGAGAGTGTCGTTTTTGTAGTCAAGGATAGCGTAGCGAGCAGAAGAAACGTGCGCTTGGGAATATCGGGAACGGAAATAATCGAGGTTCTCTCCGGTGTTACCGCGGGGGAAAGTGTCGTAACTATGGGGCAATACGGTCTTTCCGACGGAGACAAAGTCAATGTTTGCGTTGAAGGTGTGTCTAAAAGCAGTGGTGAGTGAATAGTGATTAGTGGTTAGTAAAAGCAAGAATTTTTTCTATCCACTATCCACTATCCACTCATTACTGGAGAACCCAATGAAACTACCGAGTTTTAGCGTTCGACGTCCCGTCGCGACCACAATGGCTTATCTGGCCGTGGTGGTACTGAGCGTTGTCGCGTTAACGCGTCTGCCTCTGGATATTCTGCCCGAAATAACTTTTCCCGCCATAACCGTCACAACCACTTATCAGGGCGCCGGTCCGGAGGACGTAGAAAAACAGATCACGAGCACCGTAGAATCTATGCTGGGCATTGTTCAGGGTCTCAAGGAAATAAGGTCCAATTCCGTCGAGAATATGTCGATAGTCCGTTTAATGTTCGACTGGGGAACCAATCTCGACGAAGTCGCCAACGACGTGCGGACGCGGCTGGAGTTCGCAAAAAGATTTTTGCCTTCCGAGGCCGGCACTCCGGTGCTTCTTAAGTTCGACCTTTCCCAGGCGCCGGTGATGTTTCTGACCGCCTCCGCCGACGAGAACTACGGGCGTCTCAATGAAATCTTAAACGATGAAGTCGCCGAGCCGTTAAAGAGAGTCAGCGGCATCGGCAACGTTTTTGTCATCGGCGGCGAAGAGCGCCAGATTCGCGTCGACGTGAGCCGCAGACGACTTGAGGCCTATAACATAGGACTTTCGCAGATAACGCAGGCGCTTGCCGCGCATAATCTTACGCTTCCGGCGGGGGATATTAACGTGGGCGGGCAGGCGTTTTTTCTGCGGCTTCCGGCGGAGTTTAAAACCGTGCGCGAGGTCGGCGACACTCTTGTGGGCTTTCATCAGGGGCGTCCTGTTTTTCTTAAGGACATAGCGGAAGTGTCGGACGCTTTTGCCGAGCCGACTATGATAGCCCGTCAGGAAACCAGAAAGTCGGCTCTTATGATAGTACAGAAGCGCAGCGGCGCCAATACCGTCAAGGTGGCCGACGGCGTGACTGCTCAGATAGAAATTCTAAAAAAGCGTCTTCCGTCGGATGTGGACATTATGGTGGCCTACAATCTTGCCGACGACGTCAAGAGGACAATCTCCGGCCTGACGACTTCGGTATTGATAGGCGGATTGCTGGTGGTTCTTGTCACCTACCTTTTTCTCTTTAATCTGCGGTCGAGTTTGGTAATACTCATAACCATACCCATTTCGCTGATTGTTTCCTTTTTGTTTTTGTATCTTATGGGTTACACCATCAACATAATGTCGCTGTCGTCCATAGCCATAGCCATAGGAATGGTGGTTGACAACGCGATAGTGGTGCTTGAAAACATAGTGCGCCGCGGACAGGAATACAACGAATCGTCCGTGGACGCGGCCATAAACGGAGCCGCCGAAGTGGGTCTGGCGGTGAGCGCTTCCACGCTGACCACGGTCGTGGTGTTCCTGCCGCTGATTTTTTCAAGCGGTCTTGTCGGCATTCTCTTTAAACAACTCGGCTCGGTAATTTCCATTACGCTGTTGATATCGCTTGCCATATCTCTGACGCTCAGCCCCATGATCGCGTCGCTTGTTTTGGGCAAAAAAAATACTTCGACGCGGCGCCATCCCGTGCGCGAGAAATTGGAAAATTATATGGAGCGATTCCTTGCCGTCGTATCGGCGGCCGTGCTGGAGATTCTCGGTTACGCTCTTGCCAGAAGGAAAAAAACGGTTTTTGTCGCGGCCGGAATTTTCGTGATCTCGCTGGCGTTGCTGCCGTTTATCGGCACGGAATTTCTTCCGTCGGAAGACGCCGGATTTTTGCAGGCAAAAGTGAAGATGCCGGTCAACACTCCTCTGAAAGACGCCGACGCTTTTGCCGTGCGGCTTATCGGGGAATCAGGACGCATACTCGGCAATGAACGCGAAGTGATATTCGCCCGCACCGGCTCAAGCCCTTTCGGCGGCGGCGGTATGAGCCAGGAGGGTTCTCATATAATAGAGATGTCATTCCGCCTTAAAGAAAAAAACAAACGCCGTACGGATAAAGCGCTGGCCGATATCCTGCGCAAAAGATTTTCTGAAATCCCCGGCCCGTGGAAAATTGATTTTCAGACGGGCGATATGATGAGTCAGCGTATGGGCGGCTCGGGGAAACCGTTGTCGATAGAGATAGTCGGATACGACATCGGCGTGACGGACGAACTGGCCGCAAAAGTCAAAAGCATACTGGAAAACACTCCGGGCGCCGTCGACGTTACGATAAGCCGCGAAAAGGGAAAACTGGAGTATCAGCTTAAGGCCGACCGCAGAAAACTATCGGCGCTCGGAATAGCGCCGGCCCTCGTCGCCGATGCTCTCAACATAGCTTTCGGCGGCCGCACGGCGACAAGTTATCGCGCCGGCAAGAACGAGTACGACGTATTCGTGCGCCTTGCGCCGGAAGACCGCAAGGACATCCGCGATGTTCTGGATATGCCCGTCAAAACTCCCGATGGCAGGAGCTTTCTTGTGAGGGAACTTGTTTCGGCGGATCTGGCCGCCGGCCCGCTGACTATCGACAGAAAAGACCAGCAGCGCTTTCTTACCGTCGACGCCAATATATCGGGCCGCAGTTTGGGCGACGTCGCGGCCGCGGCGGAAAGTCGTATAAGGCAGATAGCGCTCCCGCCGGGCGTTTACGTGGAGTTCGCCGGCAGCGTCAAGGAACAGCGTGAGGCCTTCCGCGATCTGTTGCTGGCGTTCCTTCTTGCCGCAATGCTCACATATATGGTTATGGCCGCGCAGTTCGAGTCGTTCCGCGACCCTTTCATCATAATGTTTTCTGTTCCCTTCGCCATAGTGGGCGTGCTCTGGGGACTGTTTCTGACGGGGCAGACACTCAACGTCGCCTCATTCATAGGCCTGATAATGCTCGTCGGCATAGTCGTCAACAACGCCATCGTTTACATAGATTACACGATACGTCTCAGGCGGGATTCCAAAATGAGCGTAAAAGAAGCGCTGGTGGAATCCGCGCGCGTCCGTCTTCGTCCGATACTTATGACGACAGTCACTACCATATTCGGAATGATGCCTATGGCGCTTTCCACCGCGCAGGGCTCTGAGACATGGCAGCCGCTTGCGACCGCGGTAATCGGCGGCCTGCTTTTTTCCACGTTGATAACGCTGGTTCTTGTTCCGGTGCTCTACGATATCTTCGAGGAACGTCTCGGTAAATTCTGACGAACCGCCGCCGCATTTTTTGCGAATTTGTTTTGTCGGCGGTATTGACTGTCCTCCGCTGTTATTGGTATAATCCGGCTGTAGATAGATAAAATTTCTGTCAATGTTCCCGAGGTGACTTATGAAAATCAAATTGTTCGCAGTCCTTTCCGTGCTCGTTTTTGTCGCCGCCTGCGCAAAAAAACAGGTCGTCAAACCGCCCGAACCCGTCGCTCCCGTCGCAGAAAGCAAAGAAGAGCCCGATGTCAGAGCCGAGTGGGAAAGTATTCCCGAACTGGCCGTCGTTCTGTTTGATTACGACAAATACGACGTTCGCGCCGACGCCCGCGCCGCCCTTGTGAAGAACACGGAATATCTTAAAAATAATGCAGGGCTGAAAGTTCGTGTCGAGGGACATTGCGACGAAAGAGGAACCACCGAGTACAATCTCGCGCTGGGTCAGCGCCGCGCCTCCGCAATAAGGGATTACTACATACGCCTCGGCGTTCCCGCCGCCAGAATCGCCACTATTTCTTACGGCGAGGAAATGCCCGCCGTTTCCGGCTCTACCGAAGGCGCCTGGGCCAAAAATCGCCGCGCCGAGACGAAGATAGGCAGAGGGAAATAATCCTCGGCTCCCGCCGATAATTCCCATGAAACTCATTCCCGCCGCGGCTTTGGCCGTGTTCTTTCCTTTTGTTTTCGCGGGCTGTCTTGCCACTTCGCGCGAGATAGTCGAATTGCGCGACGACATCAACCAACTCCGGCTCAAACTCAACGAACTTCAGATTAATCAGGCCGACCTCGGCGACAAAATGTCGTCGCTGGACCTGAATATCTCCGCGTTTTCGGAGCGTCTGGAAGAAAACAAAAACGTAATGTCCCTGGTCGCGCGCCGTCTCGACGACATGGAATCCAATATCACGTCTAAGGTCGGCAAAATTTCAGACAGGATGGACGCCCAGTCCGACCGTGGAACTCCGTCGAATTCTTCCGGAGACGCCGCCGCTGCCGGTATCCAGCCCGCTTCCGGCGCGGCGGAAATACCGCCGGGCGAACTATACCGCATGGCTTACGATGATTTTGTCGCCGGACGGCAGGAATCTGCCGCCGACGCTTTTAAAATCTTTCTTGCAAAACATCCCGATGCTTCGCTTGCGCCCGACGCGCGGTACTATCTTGGCGAAAGCTATTACTCGCGGTCAATGTGGAAAGATGCCTCCGCCGAGTTCTCCGCGCTCGTCGAAAAATATCCCAAGTCGGAGCACACTCCGAGCGCGCTCTACAAAAAGGCGCTTTCCGAGGAGATGCTCGGTAATTCCGAAGACGCCAAAAAAATCTACGCCGATATAATAAAAACTCACCCCGCGTCCCAGGAAGCGGTTTCGGCGGCGGAACGGCTCGGAGCCCTTTCCGAACCTTCCAAAAAAAAGTAGATGGACGCGTCGTTTCGCAGATCGCTCGCGGTCTCGGCGGCGTTGCATGCCGCGCTGTTTTTGTCGGCCCTCCTTGAGATTGCACTCAAACCCAGATATGTGGTGATCCCCGTCGATCTTATGTATTTTGCTCCGCCTGCGCAGAGCGTAGAGGAGATTATTAAGAAGGAAGATGAAATCATCGTGCCCCGCAAGCCGGCGGAAGTCAAAAAAAAACCCGCGGAAGTAAAAAAAGATAAGCCGCAGCCGGCGCCTCCCGCTCCTCCGGCGCCGATGAAACCATCGGCGAGTATTTCGCCGGAGTCGGCGCAGTTTCCGTATCTTTATTATCTCAGACGAGTGCGCGAGGCGATATCGTCGAACTGGGGCTGGAGCGGCCGCGAAACGGGCGGACTAAAGAGCGTGGTTTATTTTAAGATCCGGCGCGACGGAACCATAATCGAGCCGGAACTCAAAGAATCCTCCTCCGACGACGTTTTCGACGCTGTGGCTCTGCGCGCGGTCAAGATTTCGGCGCCCTTCGCGCCTCTGCCGACGGGTTACCAGGAAAATACTCTGGGCATTTATTTTGAGTTTTCGTATAAAGAATGAGCAAAGGACGCCATTGCCATTGCGAGGAAGGAACGAAGTGACTGACGAAGCAATCTCGCTTATTGTGAGATTGCCACGGTCATCAAGTTCGGGAACTTGATGACCTCGCAATGACATTATGATTGGATGATAATGAAAAAGAACAAACGCGGCCACCGCCATATTTTTTTTGCGCTGACTTTTTTTGCGGCTGCCGTACCTTCCGTCAATGCCGCCCCCCGCGACGTTTATCTTAAACTGACGGCACACGGACAGCGATTGGATTTGGGTGTATCCGAATTTGTCGTCGGGCGGGGCGCTTCGGTCGAAGACGCCAAGACCGCGCGGCAGGCGCGCTCCGTGGCCAAGGACGATTTGGTTTTCACAAGAATTTTCAACATTGTGGAGGGCGGCCCCTCATATACCGGCAAACCGGACGAATTAAAATACTGGGAGAAAATAGGGGCGGATATACTTTTGTGCGGAGAATTCCGCGCCGAGGCGACCGGCCATTATGTCGTTGCCCGTCTTATGGATGTGGAAGGAAAAGGGGAAATATGGTCGAAAGAATTCCAATTCGATAAAAAAGAGTCCCCGAGAAAAATGGCGCACTCCATAGCCGACGAAGTCGTGCTGCGGCTTTCGGGCGAGAGCGGCATTGCGTCAACAAAAATAGTTTTTTCAAACGACGCTCCCGGCTCCAAAGAAATTTATGTAATCGATTACGACGGGTATAACCTCAGACGGCTGACAAACGAGAATTCCATAGCGCTTTTACCGAAGTTTTCGCCCGACGGTAAAGAAATAATTTATACCACATACTACAGGGGAAATCCCGATCTCTATAGCATAAACACCGAAAACCTGGAACGTCGCGCCGTTTCCACCACCCAGGGGCTCAATACCGCCGCCTCGTTTTCGCCGGATTCTTCGCGGATTGTCCTTACGCAGTCCAGAGGCGAAAGCCCCAATCTTTATCTGCTCGAGCGCGACGGAAATTTCATAAGACGGCTTACGCGTTTTTCGGGGATTGACACCTCTCCGAGTTATTCTCCGACGGGCAACGACATCGCGTTTATTTCAAACCGCGCTGGCTATCCTCAACTTTATATTATGAGCGCCGAAGGCACAAACTTCAGGAGAGTATCCACAAGAGGTTTTTGCGATTCGCCAGCGTGGTCTCCGCGCGGCGACAGAATAGCGTTTACCATGTACGCCGACGGGAAGCACAATATTTTCGTTTATGAGGTTTCAGGCGGCAAGATATCGCAGCTTACGTCGGGCGAGGGAAACGACGAAAATCCGTCGTGGTCGCCCGACGGCAGATATATAGTTTTCACTTCTACAAGAAACGGCAGGAAAGAACTCTTCAGAATGTTCGCCGACGGCGCTTCTCAGGCGCGCGTTGCCGACATCCCCGGCAAGTGCCACACCCCGAACTGGTCTCCGCGGCTGTACTAAAATCGTAACAGAAGACGTGAAGCGTGAATCGGGAAGCGGGAAGAGTAGTTTTCCTTTAACCCTTCACCATTTACCCTTCACGCTTTACGTCTTGTCTCTTCGTAACAACTTCGTAACAATTATTTTGTATAAATACTTGTGTTCGGACTCATCGGCTTTGTAGCGGGCGCATT
>PHAN01000005.1 GCA_002841695.1 Elusimicrobia bacterium HGW-Elusimicrobia-1
TCCAGTATTTATCGCAGGCGGCGATGGTCGCGTAGTAAGTGGTTCCGGCCAGCCACGTCGACGGAGTTCCGGACGCGCCGCCGGGATACCAGCCCTCGCCCGTCGGAGCGTAAGGCGGACGGCCCGGCACGTGCGTTTGTCCGGGCATCAGCAATAGCAGATAAACGGCGGCGGGGGATGCTGTTACCGGCACGGCGGCTGTCGAAAACGCAAGCGGGTTCTGATAAGGAGGATTGGTTACATCCGAAGCGGTAAGAATAGTGTAGCGATTGGAGACGTCCAGCGCCCCGACGTTACCGGTGATAAGAACCAGCGAAAATACCGTCGAACCGTTCTGAAGTATCTGTTCGGGGACGGAAGACGCAAAAATATCGTCGAAAGTAAGCCGCACAGTGGCGGTTGAGTCGGCGGGGTTCCAGTCGGAATCAAGAGCAGCCACCGTGACGAGAAAAGGCGCGCCCGCGGTTTGTACGCTTGGCGAATCGGTTTTCCCCGGAGCCACGCCGGGCGTAGCGGTCTGGCCGGGCAATAATATTTGAAGTTCCGTCGCAGGGCCGGCGCATACTTGGGCCGCAAAAGCAACAACCAAAAAACATCCGACGGGAAGTGATGCCGTCTTACCCATTTTACCCCACCCCTCTGCCTGCAAATAACATCCTCGTTATATGTGACAAAATAAAAACCGGCTCGACGAAAAAGCTGCGCTAAAACAACAACCACGGAAAGCGCAAAGCCCATTTCGACAAACCGGCCAAAAAATAAATCACTTCGGCCATTTCGGCAACCCGGCGAACAAATGTCACGGCGATTTCATTGCGTCGTGATTTAGTCCCGTGGCTTTGCGTCCCACCCTTTCGGCGTGGTTTGCCTTTGTCGCTGACTCTTGTAGTCAGTTTATATCAGAAATCCCGTCCAAAATCAAGTTTTTTTGAAAATAAAAAACGGGGCGGGTTCGGCGATACGGCCAAGTAAAATATATTCTAAAGATAATTTTAAATTTGAGTTACTAAAGGCGGGCCGTTTCTCCGTCGAGCCACCGACGGAAAAAAATAAAAAACTCCCCCGACTGGACGATGTTCGAACTTATTTTGCAGGGGCAGAAATTAGGTGTTTGTGTTGATTTTTTAGGTATTTTTGCTAAAAATAAGCGTGACAAACACTTGGATATGGTGTGGAAAATAGGGTCTTTGGCAGGGGCGCGAAAGGGTTCGGATATCCTGAAAATAGGGTTACTGCTGCTTAAAACGTTGTTTTTGCTCCATGGGTGGGTGCAAGATTCGATTACATTACACACAGGGAACGCTCGCTGTCACTCCAAACTCGATACCAAGCGCGGCAGATGTTCTATCATATATAGCGGGATGGAAAGGATTTTATCGTGGAAAGTGAGTTTCCCCGGCGACAATCTCACGCCGAACTTCGACTTTTTTTCGTCGAGGAACACTCTTAGCGACCGGAGTTTCCCCTGCTTGCCGGATTTTACCTCCACGGGCAGGATATCCGCCCCGACGGCGATGATGTAATCGACCTCCGCGGAACTGCTTCTTTTGTCTCTGGCCCAAAAATAAAGCCCGCCGCCTCTGCGGCTGTCGGAGTATGCCCTCAATTCTTGCCCCGCGAACTGCTCGGCGACGGCGCCCGCGTTTATCTGTATAAAATCTTTCTCGACACTCAGCCGCCCTTCGAGGCCGCAGGCGTTTTGCATAAGTCCGACGTCAAGAAAGTTCAGTTTGAACTTCCGCTCGTTTATATCGGCCCCGAGGGGCAGCCCCGATGCGCTCGTCGAATAAACGATTTTGACGAGCCCCGCCAAAGACAATAAATTGAGCGCGTCTTTTAGGTCTCTTGAACGGCTGTCGGGGTCGATGCCCGAATACTTGATTCTCTGGCCGACGAGCCGCGGCGCGGCGTCGAAAACTTTTTCAAGATACTGATGCCGGGAAAGCCCGGCGTATTTTCCGAAATCGCTCCTGTATGCCTGAATAATCCCCGTCTGCATCCTTTGGGTATTCATCATATCTTTTGAGTCGAGATAATCTTTTAAGACCGCGGGCATTCCGCCGACGATAAGATACGTTCTTAAACATTCCAGAAGTTTCTCGTGTATGGCGTCGTCAATTTTGTCGGTGGCTTTAAGGCCGGACAAAAATTGCCGCAGCCGGCCGTTACCCGAAGCATCGAGATATTCTCCGAACGAGAGCGGCTCAAGATAGATGAATTGTATCCTGCCGACAGGCATCTTGAAATCGGGTTTTTTTAGCGCGAATTCAAGAAGCGAGCCGGCCGCGATCACGGAGAGTTCCGGCATCTTCTCCTTGAAATATCTCAAAGACATCAGCGCCCGCGGGGATTCCTGTATCTCGTCGAGAAAAAGAAGCGTTTCGTTTTTGTCGATTTTTACGCCGAGCAGCATTTGCAGTTTATTGACTATCTCGGACGGGTCGAAACTGCGGAAACATTCCTTGAGTTGCGGCTGAAACTCGAAATCGACCGTGACGCAGTTTTTGAAATGCGCTTTCCCGAATGTTTCCACGAGGTAGCTCTTGCCCACTTGCCGCGCGCCCCGGATTACAAGAGGTTGACGCCCTTTCTGCGATTTCCAGGATAGAAGCTCTTTTTCGATGTCCCTGCGCATTGTTCCGCCTTTAATCTGTTTTATACACAATCTGGCTAAAATACGGGGGTATTATAGCATTATTTTGGCTAAAACACAAGGTATGTGGCATTATTGATGGGGATTTAATATCCACCCTTTCGTTTTTTTGGAAGGGCGACGGACGTCTATTCGGCAAGTTCCCGCAAAGCCGACGCGACGCCTTTCACAACATACGACATCTTTTCGTAGTCAAGTTTTTCCCATATGTCGGAATCTTTGTGATAATGCGGGTACCTGAAAAAAGCGGTATCGGTGAACATTACGGCGGGATATTTTTCCTCCCAGAATGACCAGTGGTCCGAAAGATCGGCACCGGGGGCAAAACCCAGCGTTATGGATTCGACCGGAAATGACGTTCCTTTCCTGAAACCGGAAACGACTTTATTCAGAAGTTTTCTCGACGGAAAATTTCCCGCCAAGCATATAAAATTCCCCTTGTTCGGATAGACCGCTCCCAAAAGCGGCGGGTATCTCTGGGAGAAAGTTTTTTCCGTGTAATAACCTATCATCTCAAGAATCACCGCCCCTTTGATGACATCGCCTTTCTTTTTTAATTCTTTTGCATACACGACACTGCCCATATCCCCGGTTTTTAAAAACGGCGGCTCCTCGTTTACAAAAGCCACAAACCTTATCGTGTGTTTCGTGTCCCTTTTTGAAAATTCCCTCGCAAGTTCGATAACACCCGCCACGCCGCTCGCATTGTCGTCGGCGCCGGGATTGAAACACGTATCATAATGCGCGCCCACTATGATAACTTCGCAGGGTTTTTGCGAGCCCTTTTTCTCCGCTATTATGTTGCCGACTTTTTTATTCAAAACATCGTAACTTTGAAATCTTACGCTGTAACCGAAAGAGGACAACTGACCGGCTATATATTCCGCCGCTTTTTGAAGATTATGATATTCGAAAACGCTCCTGTCGCCTATCTCATGCGAAAGTTTATAAACGTGTTTTTCAAGCCGCCCGGCAAGCATAATATCCTTGTCCTCGCGGATGCTCCCAGACGCCCTGCGCCAGAAACGCCAGCCGTATGTCGTGGCGGAGATTACGGCAAAAGCGCCGACGGTGAAAATTATCAGCGATATGATTCTTTTTATGCTGGTTCGAAAGGAAAGTTCGATAAACATCCGGTTGATGTCCGTTTGAAAAATCGCCCCGAGGGGGCGGGCGACTTTCGAATATATTTTATGCGCTATCCACTCTGATTTTCACTGACCCGCGACAACGATATCTTTCACCCGTATTTTCTCGCCGTCGCGCAAATATAACATTGAAGATTGTATCACTCCTTTGTTGACTTTACTTTATGCTCAATAACCGCTCATCGGCGCTCCCTTTGTGTCCTTTTCATTGCAGTTTATATAAATAAGATTTATCCAATCCGTATCTTTTTTATCATTATTATATAGCCAACCGCCCCTGCTATCAGGTTCTTTACCATATCTGACTTTGTTTGTAACAGGAAACCCCTCTATCCCGGTGTCTGCATCGGGTATTGCTTCAATATATCTTGGCACAAGCGCGTCAAGAGTTTCAGGATAAACACCATCGTTATCTGAGTAATAAATAGTTAACGCGGTGCGAAGCGCGCCGAGATTGCCTTTTATACTTTCCTCTTTGTTTTTTCTTACTTCTTCTTTTGTAATTTTTCCCTCATTGTAAAGTTTATCCGCAATTTTACCGATTTTTTCATCGGAAATATAAGCAACGGCACGGATAATATCAACCGAGACCGTCTTGTCATTCAAGGTTTTATTAAGATATATTAGGGCTGATTTTGAATTTATATTTTTCAGCGAGTTTATTATCTGTTGTTTCACTTCCGTGTCTTTCTCTTTTAATAATTGCTCGCCAAGTATTTTGACTCCAACCTCACCCGCATTTGCCAATGCGCGCGCCGCTTCTCTTCTTATTTCTTCGTTTTCACCATAAAGATACTTTGTAAGACCTGAAATGATTTTTTTGTTATGCGTCTCTCCCAAAAATTCACCCAAAATTCCTATTAAAATTGTTTTTTTATCCGAAGAAACCGGCTTTTCAAGTTCCTTGAATATACGCGGAACGGCCGAATCGCCGACGCCAAAAAGGGCTCGACAAATATTGGACATAAATCTTATATCTTCCGTGTCCATTGCTTTTATAAGCAATGGCGCGGCCGACTCACCCATCACTCCCAATTTCTTTATTGCTTCATCCTTGTCTTTACTTAAAACTTCCGGATTTTTGAGTATCTCGATGTTGCGTTTGATTTCTTCCTGTTTTGCGCCATCCGACATCTTTGCAGATGCCAAAACCATACTTCCACTGATAAAAATAACCGCTACAAAAAAAACAATTTTTTTAATCATACCCGCCTCCGATATTTATTTCTCCTGTTTCTATTTTACCCATTGCTCCGAATTTGTGATTTCATCTATTTTATCTTCCAGTCGCCTGAGTTCATCGGGAGCGCCCGTATCGCCAAGATAGTGAACAATGGTTTTAGTTTTTCCTCTCATAATAATTGAAGTAATAACATACGGCAAATCAGTTACTATGTATTTCTCGTAGCTGTCTTTCAAGGAATAATAATTTATTTTTTCAAACTCTATAATAAGTTGTTTGATTTTTTCTTTGCTGATATTCGCTTTTCTTGTCTTCCAAGAAGCGCGCGTAAAAGGTTCGGGGCCGATATCAAAAACCACTTCGCCGCGTCCATATACGGTCAATTTATAAGCGCGGCAAGGCACGTAGCCGGCGGTTTTTTTTAGCGTTATTACGACATCTTTTATTTCATCTGACGAGATTTCACTGATTTTTTTCTTAATGCGCGCTTCCTCTTCTTTCTTGTATGCTTTAAGCGCTTCCCGGGCACCGGGGTCTTCTGCTTTTTCCAGCGCTTCCGAAGCCGCTCGCCGCACGGAAACATCCGGGTCATTCAAAAGAATCATAACGGCCGCGATAGTTTCTTTTTCTAAACTTCCTATTCTCCCGACAACTTCCACGGCACCCTGGCGCACATAAGGATTTTTATTTTTTAATGCTTCGGCGAGAGCCCCCTGAATGTGGTCAATAACTTTTTCGGATTGTTCCAATTCTTTATTCTTATCTAAATTCTCGATAAAAGAATCCATCGCAATTTTATTGATATTAATTAAACCGTCAATTGCCGATTGTCTGACATGAGGATCTTCGTCTCCCAATGCTCCGATGAGGGCAGAAACCGCTTCCGGGGTGGCAGGCGCAATATTCCCCAATGAATAAGCCGCGGCGGAGCGCACCGCAGAGTCCATATCCTTCAATGCTTTTATAAGAAATGGCGCTGCTTTTTGCGCATTGGAACCAAATCTGCCGCCCAGTGTAATAGCCGCCCACTGTCGGACATGATAATCATCATTTTCCAAAGCTTTAATAAGCGGTGGAACCGCATCGGGCCCGATTTGAATTAGCGCCATGGCTGCGTAAGAACACATCAGAGTGCTTCCTAAACACTGAATTAATATTGGAATTGCTTCTTTTGCTTCCGGGCCTATTTCGCCTATGGCTTTCATAATCGCAAGGGAAGGAAAACTCGCGGCTTCCGTATTTTCAAGCGCTTCAATAAGAGCCGGAACTACTTTTGGCGAGACCGGTCTGATATTACCTAATGCCTTGGCCGATGCCGCCTGATGATACCCCAAATCCAAATAATCCGTAGGTTTTTCTTTCAAGCACCGAATCAACTCGGGAACCACGCCTTTATTAACTGCCCCTATCTTGCCCAGGGCTTTGGCGGATGCGGCTCTAAGGCCGGTTGGGTTGCCGGGTTTCAGAGCGCCAAGTAAAGCCGGGACCGATTTTTCGGCGGCTGGACCCAATTTTCCCAATGTTTCCGCAGCGTGTTCTGCCTTGACAAGATTCTTGTCTTTCAAAAATAAAATAAGTTCGGAAACAATTTTTTTCTTTGCCACCGCATCTAATTTTTCCAGTTCCTCTTCCGCGGAATTGCGTATAGTGTAATCATCAGAGACCATTCTCTCGGATAAAGCGGCTGCGCTGCTTATAGAACAAAATCCCGGCAGAATTATTCCGACAATAAGCGCGGAAGACAAAGTAACGGAACATAGATTAAATTTGTTTTTCATATTAGTTTCTATGATTTCAGTTTTGCTTCTTTTTCGACCGAAACACAACCCCAACACTCTGACTCCTTATCTCTTTTATTCTAATAAGTCCTGTTGTAGTTCTAAATTCAATCGGCTTTGTGTCATCCCCTCCATAACGCGTATTTTCATGGGATCATGTCAACTATTATTCTCTTCAATTATTTTCTTCTTATAATCGGGAAATAATTTAAGATTTTTATTACTTTCAAGGTAATTTATTTTTATTAAAAAAGTTTATTATTTTCTCTCTGGGATCTTTAACTGGCTTGTTTTCTCTATTACTATTATTTTCACTGGAGCCGCCGGTTTCAGGGGCATTTGTTGTTGTTTTTGGTTTAGTTTCTGCCTCTGGGTTAGATCCTATTGGTGTATATGATTCAAGACATTTTTCTTTTTTTATAAGCTTCCCATAACCATCATAGTAGTAAACATAGCCGTCGTGAGA
Source organism: Elusimicrobia bacterium HGW-Elusimicrobia-1 (assembly GCA_002841695.1). Lineage (NCBI taxonomy): Bacteria > Pseudomonadati > Elusimicrobiota > Elusimicrobia bacterium HGW-Elusimicrobia-1. The sequence continues at coordinate 7,229 of PHAN01000005.1, forward strand.
AGACGTCCACCCAAGAGGTTCATATGATTTCTTCCTTTTTTCTTGCCGGATTTTCCAAGGATTAGTATATTTCTTATTCCGTTCGACTTTAATGAGGGTCTTTGTTCTGCCGTCATAAGTATACGCATTGCCATCTCTATAGATTACATACCTTACAAGATTGCCTTTTTCGTCACGATATTCAACTTTATTTTCTTCATCATCAAACCACGGCGTCAGATCCCCGCGTTTCAACAGCTCTTCTTTTTTTAACTCTGCATAAAACCATTCCGGCTTTGGGTCGTCAATCTGTTTCGCCTCTTTTATAAATCCTTCTATAGTCGTCTTTGCTTTTTTGTCAAAGCCGTAGATACCGTCAATCAATGCCAAAAGAGCAGATGTCCCATACAAACGCTTTTCAGATGCCTGTCTGCCGGCCCAAGTGGCATACCAGCGATTGTACGACCTTCGGAATTTTCTATCATTTAAAGTTGTAAGATTATCAATCATTCCTTTATCGAAAACACCTTTCCATATATTAGTATAAATTCTCATATCTTCAAATAATGGAGTTTCATCTTTTGAATTTGGTTTGGGCGTCATACCTATTCGGTTTAATTCTGAATATAAAAACACCCCGCGCAAAAAACTCTTATGCTCGGTGGCGCGGCTTTGCATTTGATCTTTTTCTTTGAACTTTCTGAGGTCTACCGCATGATTGATTTCGTGCGCTAAAATTAAAGACAATTCAGACGGCGGGCGGTCAAAATGCCCGGGGTTTATCAGAATGTTAAATTTTGTTTTTGGTCGGAAAAAATCACCAAATGCCGCGCCGTATGTATTGTCTCTGTGTAATCTATAAATACGAACATTAAGTCCGGCATTTACTAATTCAGAATAGGTTTTTGGTAAATGTCCGCCATCAGACCATTCGGTCAGTATTTTTTTACCTGTTTCTGTTCTATATAAAATTTCCAATGCCTGTCTGATTTTTTCTTGGCTTTGGGCCGAAGGCGGCTTGGAAAAAATGTATTGCTGTATCGGGTATTGAGCAATCAATTTTTCTTTTATTTTCCATATCAACGTCGGCGGTTTAGGTTTATCAAATACCGGCAAAGGAACAGGCACTGTCGCAATATCCCCGACAGAAACAGTTCTAATGGAAGTTAACAAAAGAATAAGAATAAACCCGTTTTTTAGAATCTTTTTTAAAATAATCATGGAATTTTATTCCCGGAACTTTATTCTCCTGACAAATTCTTCAAAACGTTTCAAGTTAGTTTCTCCTGCTTCGGGTGAATCAACCCCCAATGAAACCATACAACTCAGCCGGTAATAGCCGCCATTTTTACTTACACACCATATATTCCAAATGTCTCCGCCACCCGGCGAATCACGATCGCGGACCAAATAGGATACCCCATCATTATCGTTATTCAACTTTATTCGCTTAAAAGTTTCTTTGACTACGTTAGAGTCATATATCTGTTCATTATATTCTTTTGAATATTCTTGAGAATCGATATATTTTTTAATTTCAATATTGCCAGTAATCTTACCCGGTCGGGCGGCTCTTGATTCCTGAATAACCAGCAGATGGGCTTTTCCATCTGTGCTGGTATATTTTTTGACACCCAAAAGAGGAGACTGAACTTCAATCTCAATACCCATCTCGTCAAACGAGTAGCGACCATAAAGGTCAATAGGTTGTGACATATGTTTCTTTGATGCTTTTAAGTAAACAAAAACCGCAACGATAACCACTAAGATAGATAAACCAATAATAAGCACCTTAATTTTTTTTGTCATTTTTTTATCCGGTGTTCCGATAGGAATAACCCCGCAAACGCGGAATGCCTCGCCTTGCAGGGAAACATCTACCGGGGCTCTCTGTTCAAGGCATCTCTTACCGCTTGTACGAGAAAATCCGGTTTTTCGTAACCCGTTATATCAAGCGTATTTGTTTTGCCGTCGCGCATTGTAAATATTAAACTCCTCGATTTCCATATCATCGCTTTGTAACGATTGTCTTCGATGCCGGCCACTTCACCAAATGTTACGGAGAATTTTATTTTGGAAGTCCTGCGGCAGACTTTTATAATTCGTCCGGGATAAACACAAATCACATACCCGGAATATCTAAACCAGTTTATAACCCAGGCGCTCGCAATGCCAAGAAAAATAACGGCAAAATAAAACGGGGCGGGATCTCCCTTTAAATTTTCCGCATAAAAAAACGGCAGGACAAACAGCGCAATGCTTCCGCAAAAGAACATTGCAAAAAGGAAAAATCCGCGCATAAATATGTAGTCGGGAAATTTTAGGCGAAATTTCCACTCGAGTTTTTCCGGTTTTGCCGGATCCCCATAGGCGACTTCCCTGACGATTGTATCCGTCGCGGGAACTTTTCTTACAGGTATCCAACCCGTCAGAAATTTTTGAATTTCTTTTCTTTGCTCCGCGTCAAAAATAATAAGCGAGGCGCGTTTTTTGGTGATGTTTTTAGACTTTTCCCCTTCGTCATATTGAAATTCAATACCGCAGTCGGTAAGCGCATTATTATAATAATTTTCAAACGGGGCGGCGTTAAACATCCATTCTCTTTTATATTCTGTTTTCCCGTATTTGAATGTGGTATCGTCCACAATAATTGACGGCAATTTTGCCCTGCCTGCGGCTAAGAATATAACCAGCAGAACCGTCGGAATAGTCATTGAAAGTATGTAGTATGTTGTAGAGGCACCATAAGAACTGAAATGATTGAAACCAATAAACAATGCCACGGCTAAATAAACCGCGACACAAATCAAAGGGTTGATTTTTCTTTGGGATTTAGGATGGAATTCTGTTTTCATTCGGGCACCCGTTCCTTATCTGTCTGAAAGATCCCGGTCTTTATTGTCCGGGTTTTTCTTTTTTTCAAAAATTGATTTAAGGAGAATATCTACCGCCCCCCATATCAGAACGATAATAAAAAAACGGACAACTCCGCCTATTGCGCCCCACGCCGGCGGATTCCAGCCATAAACGAGATTGATAGAAAAATAAAATATAGCACAGGCAAAAAAAAGGGAAAGTATTTTCATGGTTCTCCTTTTTTGCTTTCTACTTGTTCACCACATCTTTAGTCACATCTTTCCCGCCGCGCAGGTTGATAACAATGGACTTTACGCTCCAGAGCGGCCCCCATGGAATGCCCCACCAGCCCAATATAAGTGTTATGAGAATATATGGCCATCCTTTGCTTAATGCGCTTCCTCCGGCACGGACAAAATAAATATTTGATGACCGGAGAAACGATATAACAATAACGGACGCGCAGTACTGGAATACGACGAATCTTCCTCCCTTCTGAATTTCAAGAGAAATTTCCCCGTCCGTCATCCCTTCAATCCCGATGATTTTCACGCTTCCCCTCCGTTCTATTATCTCACATCTTACGATAGCGGTCACCAAATCTGATATCTGAGAGTGAGGTTATCTTCTTTTTCAAAATTACACGCGGCGCGGAATTCCGCTTTGATATCCGTCGCCCGACGATTTACCACGAATACACCGACTGCCCTTTGGAATCTTTATGCGTGCAATCTATGATAATATTCCCGCTTTTGGGGTCATAAAGCCAATGTCCCGTGTCTTGAAGGGGCGCCGGATCCACTTTTCCCTGTTTATCCGAAAATGTACGGCTCTCAATTGCGGATGAGACGGCGTGACCATATCGTCTCAATACTATCGGGGGAATCGCGCCCAGATATCTCCAGAGGAGCAATTCCATATTTTTGGGAAAGCGGCCTTCATTGTCCGCGTAATAAATCGATATCGCGGAACGAATTATGGCTAAATTTACTTTTGTCGTTGCTTCGCCAAGGTTTATAATTGAGTCCGATAGAGGAAACCGATCTTCCATTGCGCGGCTCATGTTTATGAACTTATTCAAACCATCTTCCGCCTCTTTCGGCACATCTTTAATTGTATTGAACCATTCCTCCATCTTTTTGGTGTCTCCTAATTTATGATATGTATCTCCGATGAGATGGCGGACAATAAAAGCATTTTCAATATTTTTCTTTACACTCTCTTCATAATAAGGAAGCGCTTGCTGCAGAAACGAAAGTTCCCTGTAGATTAATTTCTCGGTTTCATTCGCCCAATTTTTGATTCCTTCCGGAACATTTTCCATGCCTTGCAATTTTGCCGTGTGGCTAAGCACCGCCTGCAACTCGCCGTGCAGATGATATTGATAAATCAACAAAGCCAAGAGATCCGTATTGTTGGCTTTGCCCTTTTTTAAAATTTCTTCCGTGTCTTGGGCGGTTTTTAACCAGTCCGGGATCGTCTTATCTTTTTTGGAAGGCATCTTCATGAGCAATTCGTTAATTTTGTCAAGAGATTTTTTTTCAATGGGCGGGAAGGCCGCCGTCAGTCGTATAATCTTTGCCGTATTGTGAAGGGCGTTGCCGATTTCATACGAAGGAGCGCCTTCTATTTTGAGCCGCTGAGCGTAAAGGTCATACCGAACCCAACTTGGAAAATCCCGGCTGTCTTTGGGTTTTTTAAAAAGAGAAGCCGGTTTAAGGGTTGAGATGTAACCCTTTTTTTGCTTCGCGGTTAGTTTCGGCCCATCGGATTTTTTTTCACCCGCCCTCTTAAAATCATCCGAGTACCCGGTAAAATAACAAGTGGGGCATGTCCATGGGAAGAAAATCATCGGATTAAATCCCACCGTAAGCTGGAGCAAATCGCTGTCAAATTCTCCCGAATATGTCGTTGACATAACTTCTTGTGCGTTGAACCCGGTGCCGTCTACAGGACAGATTAGACTAACCTCTGACTCTGTCGTTGCTAAAACCGGCATCGGATATGCCGACAGAAACAGTATAACAATGCCAAGCATTCTTAATCTTGTTATCACACACCCTCCCTCAAATTTTTTACCGTCTACCGCGCAGCAACTTCAATATATCTTGCAAGAGTGGGCAAATAGGTCAGCGCGGCCAGGATTCCCGATATCCAGTAAAGCAGTTTCTTGCGCGGACTGAATTCCGCCTGTCTCCTGATTTTTGAAATTAGCCATGCCATCAAAAGTCATGCCCCATAATAAATCAAAAAATATACCGCTACTTGTCCGAGTTCAAACAAAACAAAAAAGATTTTAGAGCTCATAATTCCGGTTCCACGCGGTAGCCGCCGCGTTTAAGCCTGTTTACGAAATCCTCAAAACCGGCGGATTGTTCCAGAATAGCGCGCAGATTCCCATCCTCCACAGCATACAGGGCGCTGCCCGAAAGGAACGGATGCCTGACGGGCGGCGTCCCCGGCGGCGGCAGAGCCGTGCCGGCCAGAATACCCGGACGATCGTTAAAAACCAGCACCTTGCGACTGCCTTTGTAAGCCGCCCGGTGCCGCCCGCCGTCAGGTTCCATCTCCAGCGTATTAACGAGATGCTCAAAAATAGGCAGATAGACCTTGAACCGGTCTTCCGGCGCCGAATAAGAAATTACGTACAGAAAGCCCTTGGCTTCAAAAAATGCGGTGTACCCTCTCATATGCGGCGCCTTCGGCCCACCGCCTGATGTCTCGACCCAATCGCCGGATTCGGCGAAGCGCTTAAATTCCAGGCGCTTTGTCTTAAACTTTTTTACACTGCCCACGCTGGTATTCGGCAGGTTCTTTGAGCGGTCTATCAAAGCTTCAGGCGTCAGATATTCGTATCCCCCGACACCGGGGCGCGCGGAATATTTTCTGATGTCTATGCGCACCAGTCGTTCGGTAAGATGAAGGATTTCTATCTCCCAGTTCCCTTTGACGCCGGGCTTTGGCGTCAGGTAGCGGCCCCAGTCCGCGGAATCGGGAGCATCAAAACTTATCTCCACCGTGCCCGGTATAGCGCGAACCCGGGTGTATTCCGGCGGCTTTTCTTTTTGAGCGCAGCCGGCCAGGCATATTAAGGCCGTTAAGACAACTGTTTGCGCCGCGGCGCGTATCGGCATATTGCTTGTACGGTAAGGGGGGTTAATCATGCTTTAATCTCCTATCCGGTCCGGATTGTGATGAGTCCGGCGTGAAATTACTTACCTAATTGTTTGTCAGGTTATTCTTGAGCCATTCATGCACTTTGAGGAATCGCTTGGCTTTTGAATTAGACAACATTTTATCCCCTACATATAGGCGGGATTCGTAAACCTCGCCTGCCATCCGCACATTGATACAAATGGCTTCCTGCCCAAAAGTGGAAAACCTTTTGGGGGCGATATTTTTTGGAAGAGCTGTAAAGCGATTCTTCTCGACCACCTGATATAATTCCCATACTTTCTTGGCGCTTATTTCTGAGGGCACCTTACGTGATTTCAAACCCTTAAACTTTTCGTTTAGATGTACAAGAAACCATGCAATATCCGGAGGAAGTACCCTAAATGCCTCGCCCTGAATCAGTTCGTCAGCGTCATTAAACAATGATGGGAACTGCATTTTGTAGGACTTCATTGCTATGTGGACCGCTCCGAGTTCGAAATCGTAAATGTTGCCGTAAAGCCGGATTTTGTATGACCATGACTCTGACAGTTTATCTGAGTTCATCCCGGGGTCAAAACTCCATGTCACGGCAAAACCGGGTGGCATATCCAGCAATCTCGGCTCAGAACTGTCGTATACAATTGGATCGGCGAGAAACTGAAAACCTGCCGGAATAGCCCGTATCCGAACATCTCCATCACTGACTTTAATTGTAAGAGATTGAACACGCGCAGATTCAAGTCGGTCATTCACATATGAAGGATTGTTAAACAGTGCGCGGCCGAGTTCATCCAGGTTTTCCGTATACGCGCCTGTCTTGTTTTTGAACTTTGTCTCATACCGGGCCAACATCCGGATAGCGTTTTTGGATATTTCTATATTCCAAAACTGCCCGTTGAAGAATGGCCGGATAGATAATGCGCTCCACACGATGACGATCAGAGAAATGCCCAATATAACATAGTATACCCGTGCGGACCGAAAACATACTGGCATCTGTTTCAGAAATAATCTCTTGACGATAAAGAGCATCAAAATAAAAACCAGCCAGCATAGTGTCGGGAAGAACGGCTGAAAGTATACCCACTGTCTGATATAAAGCAGAGCAGAAACACCAAATCGCGCCCACAGAAAAAACACTGCGAGCTCCACTGCCAACCAACCCGTGAAATTCTTTATATCCGTGGAGCCGTTAGGGCTTCGGGTCATAGGGTTCAAATTTGTAATTCGCTCTGTAATTTTCATAGTGTTTCTCCGTTTTCTTGAGTTCATCTTCCGTCAACCAACCGGTTCCCGGCAACCGCTGTTCTCTTACTTCATCCGGAGTCTTCCCAGACCCATATGCCATAGCAAAAGATGATGTGACCTTCAACTTCTTCAACCCCAACCAATATTCCCTCTCACTAATTTTACCCTGGCTAAAATCTATGCGCAATTTGGCCATGTCAAGGGCCAACTGCCGGTCGGAGTTATAACGCAGGTGCACTATTTTTTGGTAGTTCTCAATACCAACGCTTTTCAAGATTTTGTAGTCCGCCTCTATTTGCCCTTTAGATGGGGGCGCCCCGGAACGCCTCGCTTCGGCATAAACCTTATTCTGCTCAAGATGTGCCTCATACTCATGGTAAACCGAGGAATAAATTGTGCCGCCCTCTATGTGTTGCCTGGCGTGCTGTCCTTCGTGTGCCAGTGTTACGGCAAAGTCCGTCCGGTTGAATTCCGGATTTTTCAATGCTTCTTCATTGACAGTAATCTTCTTGGTTGCCGGGTCATACTGGGCAACCACCCAGGGATTCAGTGTGCCCGCCCCTATAGGCACATTTGATTTGGCTAAAAAATCCAGGATTTCTTTTCCGGAAGGCGACTGGGCCAGAAGATTGACCCCTTCGTTTTTAATCTCCTCCGCCCGCGGATCTGAAAACTTTACATGGTTCTTGACATTCTCCCAGAATTCGGGAACGGGAACGGCTCTGATTTTCTTCTCAGTCGGCTCAAGTTCTGTTTTTTCTTCACGGAGAAGTCCGGGTGTAGTTCCTTGAATTCTGGGCACGGATGGGGGCTGCACCGGCTTCTTCACAACCTTTTCCGGCGTATAGGTCTTGGGGGCATAATCCACACTAACTGACCAACCCTCACTACTCCATGCCCCCACCTTTTTCACATAGCCCAGAGAGACCTCTTCGCCCGGGGGCACGCTTGTGTCTCCTCTCTTGACAAGGTTTTCTATGTTTTTGCTCTCCGTAACCCATACCATAACGCTTTGGGATTTTTTGGAGCCATTATAAACCCTATATTCCACTCCGTAAAAGTATTGGGTTTTGTCCCACAGAGGAACCTTCTTAAATATGATTGGGCCGACGGACCACTCCCCCTTGGACATCTCCCACGCTCGGGCACTCTTATCATACCGCTCCTTTTCCTGTTGCTCCTGTTGCTGTTGGTGCGCCTGTTTATGCTGCCGATATTCCCACTCGACGCGTTCCTTCGTGCTATCATAGATTTTCTGTCCACACTGCGGGCAGGTAACAGACCATTGCTGATCCTGTTTTGTCGTGTCCGTCAGTTCTTTAAATATATCCACCAACGGCTGATATGGATCGTCACTCGTACCGCCCTTTGTTCCTCCATCGCTTTCACGCCATTCGCCGCCGGCATCCTTTCCATGTACTTGTTTGTTATGGTTAATCATTTGCATTGTGGCACTTTGAGAAGGAGGCCATGCATGCTTTATCCTAAAGTTACAATATTTGCAACATATATCAGCAAACAAAATAGATACAGTGCAACAGATTGTAACGCACGTAGTAAAAATTAGCAAAAACATTTTAGTTCCAAACGTTTTTTTAATCATTTGAACACCGCCCCACTTTCATTATTCCGATGGACAACCGTTTGCGCCACGGCGCGTATCGGCATATTGCTTGTAAGGTAAGGGGTGTTAATCATGTTTTAATCTCCTATCTGGTCCGGATTTCGGAGGTAAGGTCAGTGATATCCCCGGCAGTTTTATTTTACTTCGGATCCGCAGTCGGGACAAAACTTTACCGCGGGCGGAACGGATTTGGAACACGAAGGGCATTGTTTCTGTTTTTTGATTAAGTTACTGCCGCACTTGGGACAAAACTTTGCCTCGGACGGAATGAGTTCTGAACACGAAGGGCATTGTTTCTTTGATTGGAGCGGTTGGAATTTCTTGACTTGCGAGACGCTAAAGTTCCAATTAAGTTCCCAATGCTTGGTTTTGTCAATAGCGACAACCCATCCTAATCTTAACTTTTGATTCGGGGAAAGCCGCGTCTGGTTATTTATGGAATATTGCGTATTGGTTTGAGACTTAGCATAGAAGAAAAGATCCACTTCATATGAATTCGAATTAGTCGCATAATAATTGGCACCATACACAACATTGTTTTCATCTTGCATAAATTCATCAAAGACCGTTACCCCCCCGGATGAAGAGGATGCACCGTAAGTTTTGCACGGTGTCTGGAGGAACATAAATATAAATAGCAAAACAAAAAGAGAAAACGGCCCCAATATCTTTTTGGTCTTCCGGTTCACTTCCTTTGCGATTTCCATTTTGCCCTCCAGATATTCTGCTTGATGTTGTGACTTATGGTCATTTTAATTTTTTGCCGCACTCGGTACAAAACTTTGCATCCGATGAAGTGAGTTTGGAACAGAAAGGGCATTTTTTCTGCTTTGATTCCTCACCTGTTTTCTGTTGCGATGCGCCGGTATTCTCTTTAATCTTTCCTGATTTCTGCGCATTCTCAAATGCTTCTTCTGACCAGATAAGTTTTCCGGTTTTGTCAATATAATTCATTTTTTTGTTTTTGAAAACCTGAGCCAGCCCATTAGAAAATGAATTAACCCCATCATATGTTGGTGTAACAACATATTTTCCCGTATTATCTATGAAACCCCATTTGCCGCCTACCTTTACAACTGCAAAACCTTCACTAAAACTTTGCGCTTCATCAAACTGGGCAGGAATGACAATTTTCCCGGTTTTGTCTATAAACCCCCATTTGCCGCCTACCATTACAGCTGCAAGACCTTCTTTAAAAATCCATGGCTTATTAAAATCCACCAATTTATCAAACTGGGCGGGGATGACAATTTCCCCGGTTTTGTCTATAAACCCCAAACTTTTACTTTTTTCATCCCAGACGGCTGCCAGTCCATCAGAGAAGTGGTTTGCCATATGGTATTTACCGGGAATAGTTTTACCCTCTTGATCTATATATTGACTTGTATATTTGCCTTTCCATCTAATTTCAAAACCACCGGAAAACGGTATGTAGTTAGAAGGAACACTTATTGGCATATCACCAAGTTTTACTTTTACTTTTCCGCTTGTATCAATAGCATTCCATCCACTGGAATCATGCACCAGTGCCGACCCTTTTGAAAATCTTGTCACTTTGTCAAATTGCGGTTTGATTACCATTGTGCCTGTTTTATCTACGAATCCCCAAAGTTTGTCGGTTGTTCTCACAGCCGCTAATCCTTGTGAAAATGGCCAAACTGATTCATACACGGGATTGATAATAATTTTCCCTGTATTATCAATAAACCCCCCTTTTGTGGCAAGCATTACCTCCGCCATTCCTTCGCTAAAATCTTCACATCGATCGAACTGTCCCGGCGGAATAACCACTTTTCCTTTTTCGTTAATATAACCCATATTGACTAAAACATCTTGAATCTCCCCTTTCCACGCATATTTATACTCAGCATACCACAGAATTTCTGTTATTGCCGCGGTGCTGGTGATAACTTTACCTTCTGGAAGTATTCCCACGCGGGCAAACCCGTCAGAAAATGGGTAGGCATAATAAAACTGCGGAGTTACAACCACTTTGCCTGATTGGTCAATATAACCCCATTTATCACTTTGACGAATTAGAAACAAAGACCCTTGCTCAGCAGCCCCGAAACCACAAATCCCTGCCAGCAACAGGCCGACCAGACCCAACTTCGCTAAAACTTTCCCTTTATTCATACCCGCCTCCTGTTTTATGCCTGATGTCTTGACTTGATTCAGGCTCATTTTAACTTATGACCGCACTCGGCGCAAAACCTTGCATCCGATTGAATGAAATTGGAACACGCAGGACATTTTTTTAAACTCATCCCATCCTGCGCCGCCATTACTTTAGACAAGATGTCCCCTGTTTTTCTTCCCTCCATTTAAATCCTCGCGCTCTAACGGCAATCGCCGTACAAAACAAATGGGGCCCAAAACATGGGGGCTGAACACAAAATTTTATTCCCCTGTTCCGTAAAACTCTTTTTCATCAAGTCGAGTTGCGCCTGTCTGAGCGATGCCGCCTTATCCATTCCATTTTCCAAATTACCGTAAAATTTCTCCATCAACATCCCCGTAGATTCGTCGCCCACCCCCCATAAACTGACCGCGACAGCCGGCGAGCCGGCATACATAAATGCTCTGGTCAATCCCATCACACCTTCGCCTTTCTCTATCTTACCAAGACCGAGATCGCAGGCGCTTAATGTCACCAAATCACTGTCAAGTTCCAGCCCGAACACCTCTCCGACTGTCAAAAAACCGTCTTCTTTATCGTCGCTGTCCTGTGCGAGCGCCAAACAGGACAATACGGGCGCATCCTCAACAACAAGTCCATGCGCGGCAAAGTGTATATATTTAAATTTCTTCAGAAGCCCTTTTTGAGAATATTCTTTTATTCTGCCCTCGGTCGCTTTCTCTTTAGTGAAGATGTAATTCTTGCTCTTTGTAATCTTGCCAAGCGATTTCACCTCATCCTCTGTCGCGGGCAAATCAACCAGTCCTCTCTTCCCGAGTATAGTTCTATATACATTGCTCTTGTCTTCACCGCTTCGCACGGCAATCCCGCGAATCTTTTTCTTATCGAAATTAATTTGTTCTTCGGGTAAGTCAACCCGGTTATAGACAGGATTGCCCATAGCAAACAATTTCTCAGAATATGTTTTCTTCCTGGCGAATCTCCTTATATCCCTTAATACTGTCGCCGACTGGACATACGACATGCTGTATTTCTCGATTAAATAACGTGGAGTTCCATTTTTAATTTCACAGACAAGCGTTTGGAAAGGCACTCGATAAAGAATCCCGTCCGGTATAACGATTATATTCTCAATGCCTTTGAGTTTTTCCTCAAATGGTTTAAATAATCGCCCATAAAGCTCCCATCCCAATACACATACGCTTGCATCCATCTTGTGTTTATGGGCAGTGTATTCCATGTAATTGCCGACTTTATCCGTCAACTCTTTTATATCGAGCCGGTATATATCGGCGTCATCATTCGTTATTACCCAGCAGACAAAAAAGTCTCCTCCGACAAAATATTCCACAAGCGCGGTTTTAGTGTCCAATAATTCCTGAACATCTTTTACAGTGCAGGCATCGGGATACTTCATACTCGCATATTGAGGATATTTCAGTTTTATTTCTAATCTCATTTGCCTGAGTTCGTCCTGTTTCCGGTCAAGCTGTTTTTTCAAATTTATCGCTTTGTCTTCGCTCTGTTCCTTTGCGATACCCGATTCAAGCGCGCCTATGGCCATCTCAACGGACTTCTCTGTGCGCAATATTTCATCGGGGACCCCCGCGAGTTTTTTCGCCTTAGCATCGTCGAGCAACTCAATTAACGCGCGGGATTTGCTCTTTTCAGAATATTTAAACGCGTCCCGGTCCCAGCCCCTGCCTTTTTCAAGTTCATCAAGGCGCAATAAAACTTTGATTGCATATTCATACGCGCCGATTCTGCCACCGCCGAAAGAAATTTTGTATTTCTCCTCATTTATTCCTTCGCGCATTTTTTCTATAAGTTCGACGGATATTTTAAGCGCCCTTAACGCATATTTCAAATGTCCGAGTTCATTGTTTGTTTCTTTATTTTTTCTGTGCCCGATCGACAAATTATAGAGGGAAATCCCTTTGTTCAAAAGTAACGTCGCGCCGAAATCTTTAACGAGAATGTTTTCTGTTTTCGGGTCGGGATAAGGGTTCTCGCGCGACGGCAATAATTTTTCCGCGGTAAGCAAATTTACCGCTTTCTGCAAGTGCCCGAGACATTTTTTTTCATCGCCCAATCTTCTGTAATCAAACCCGATGTTCCCGTAATTTTTCGCGACGGCGGGATGGGGTTTGTTCCCGTAAATTTTCATGTCCATCGCCAGCGCCTTTTTATGATTTTGCAGCGCGCTCTTAAAATCGCCTAAACTTCTGTAATCCTGTCCGATATTGTTGTAGCAGGCGGCGATATGCGGATGCGGTTTTCGACCGTATACTTTCAGCAATATCCCCAACGCATTTTTATGGTTTTCCAATGCTTCGGCAAAGTCGCCCAACTCAAAGTAATCCGACCCAAGGTTGCTGTATTTTACGGCGACGGAAGCATGGGGCTTAACTCCGTAAATCTCGAGGTCTATCTCCAGCGCCTTCTTATGGTTTTGCAGCGCCGTCGAGAAATCGCCTAAATAACCGTAATCTTCACCAAGATTGTTGTAAGACGAAGCGACGGCGGGATGAGGTCTGTCGTAAATTTGAAGAAATATCTCGAGCGCTTTTTTGTGGTTCTCCAGCGCCTTTGCAAAGTCGCCCAAACCGATGTAATCCACTCCGAGATTATTGTAATCTCTGGCTACGTCATAATGCGGTTTGTCCCCATGAACCTTTAGATTTATCTCCAGGGCCTTATTATGATTTTCCACCGCTTTCTGAAAATCGCCTAAACTTCTGTAATCTGACCCGAGATTGGCGTATGTTTCGGCGATTATCTCATTTTTCTCTTCGGACACCCCTTGCAGTATATTTAATGCCTGCATATCATATCTCAAGGCGGATTCGAAATCCCCGGTCTTCCTGTCAATACTACCAAGCCAGAGGTAACAATACGCGGTGTTCTTACTTATTCCGCCGTTTTGTTTATTAAATTTTTTTAACGCATCAATAAAAGTTCTTTTGGCTTCTTCAAACCGTTGGTTTTGAAAAGATACCACCCCCTGCTGAAACATCTCCTCGGGGGTTTTATCCGGACGCGCAAACGACGCTGTACTAACCAGTATGCTGGCAACAACCATCATTAATAATCTTATTTTCATTGTGAATCCGCCCGGATACAGCCGCATTCCGGGCCACAAACTCTTGTTTTTAAAGCTCCGGCTCGGGAACAACCGTGAACATCTCCCTTCGTATGCGCTCGAAATCCATTCTAACCTTTCACTTAATCGGACAGTACCCGAATATTTTTCTTTCCCGGCTTTTCAATTATTTCTTCTCCTTTTTCGCCCATTTGCCGTCCGACGCCTGAATTAAACTTTCCGGCGTGGATAAACCCTGAAATACTTTCGCCAATATCTCCCCCATTCTTACGGCTACCTGTTTTTTGACATCCCCCGAAATGTTTTTCTCCTTCATATAGCGTTCCGTATAAGCCGCTATAAGTCTTTCTCGATCGATATTTTCTTCGGATATACTTCTTTTTTGTCCGCTTGAAAGTTTTCTCTCATCAAATATAATAAGCTTTGCCTTGTTGCCTTCGCCGACGAGGTTTTCCGCTTTCAATTCTCTTATTTCATTAAATCTCAGACATCTGCGATTGTATATCTTTTTTATTTCGGGGATGTTTTCTACGAACTCTAAGTTTAACTTTTCAAACGCATTGTAAAACTCCTCCTCCACCTTTTGCCCGTGCGCTGTCTTTGACCCGCGCAATCTTATATGCGGCTCTCCCGATTCTTCCGAAGTCATGCTTTTTGCGGACGCCAGCAAAACACTCTCCGATATTTTAAAATCATTTTCAAGCGAATCTGTATTTATTATTACGACCTCCGCCCGTTCACGGTTTTCTGATTCTTTTTTGGCGAGTGTCTCTGCGGGCGGATACACTTTTATTACCATCTGTTTTTCTCTGAATAAGAGTATAACGCCAAGAATTAACACTGCTGTCGCGGGGATAAAAACCTTTATGGTGGGATATTTTAGAATTGATTTTATTTCGTTTATCAGTTTTTTTATAGGCGCGTCTTCTCCGACTTCATTTATTTTTTGGAAAGTATCCTCGAGCAAATTCGGCGGGAGCGCTCTGACGGGCGATTCCATAAGCAAATCGCGTATCTTTTTATACTCTCCGAGTTTCTTCTTGCAATCCGCGCATTCCAGCAAATGGCTCTCTAATTTTTCTTTATCCGCTCTACTGACGGCATCGTCAAAATATAAAATTAACGCTTTTTCAAATTTTTCGCATTTCATTTCAGTTCATCCATAAAATTCCGGAGTCCCCTTCTCAATTCATCGGACGCGCGACATATCCGGGATCCCACCGTCCCGATATTGCATTTACATATTTCCGCTATTTCCACGTATGATTTATTTTCTATATATCTTAAGACAATTACCAATCTTTGCTCGGGGTTCAACTTCGCTATTTGGCTTTGCACGATTTCCTGCAACTGTTTTTTTTCTAATTCTTCGCCGGGCAAAGGATTTGTATCGGCGAACTGCGCGAACATTCCATTGTCTCCCTCTTCCGTCGTGCCGTTTAGAGATAAAATTTTTCTTCTTTCCGGCTTCTTGGTTTCATTAATCCACAAATTTACCGCGATGCGATACAACCAGGTGCTAAACTCGGATTTTTCTTTGAATTGTTTGACGGACTTGAACGCTTTTATAAACGTCTCCTGAAAAATATCTTTCGCGTCGGTTTCGTTTTTTGTCAACCTATAACTCAGATTGTATATCTGCGGAGAATATTTTTCCATGAGTTTTTGAAAGGCATCTCTATTGCCTTGTTTCGATAATTGTATTAGTTCTTTATCCTCGGCCCGCACGCCCACTCCTTTAGACATATCTCGTCAACTATTTCTTCCCGGATTGTGCAATGTAATCGAATTTGTACGTCGTCAAGCGATTCGGGACACAAAGCGGTTTTTTCTTAGTGATGGTTTGAAGCAAGTATAGCATATCGTCAGCGACGGCGGGAACGGATATTTTTGCGCAGGTCGTCTCGGAAGTTCCCTTTATCCCCAAAACGGTTACCCCTTGCGTCGGGCGAAGATGTGCCCGAGCGCAGGCAAATTATACAAAATAAAACGAGCGGGTCAAGTTCGATTGCGGGCGATATTTCGGGCGGGAGATGCGAGAGTTTCTGTCGGAGCAAACGGCGATTACAGAGGGATTGCGAGTTAATTTTCCGTCGAAGAAAAAACTTAATCGGGGTGATTTCTCCGTCGGAGCCCCGACGGTAAAAACAAAAAACTCCCCGGGCTGGACGATGTTCGAACCTTTTTAATCGAACAAAATTCGAGGGTTTGTATTGATTTTTTAGGGGGTTCTGCCAAAAATAAGCGAGGTGCGTGTCGGCAGGTAACGGAGCAAAAGGGGCCATGCCAGGGTGTAAAAATGGGTCTCAAACATCGCAAAAGTGGGCTTACTGCTGCTTAAAACGGTGTTTTTACTCCATGGGTGGGGTCAAGATTCGATTACATTTTACAGCCGGGTATTGAGTTGGAGGTTGTCCAACACGCTGGAAAGCGGTTTTTGCCTGGAGGCGCTCGACGAGGCGTTCCGGTTATACGGCAAGCCGGACATATTCAACAGCGATCAGAGCAGCCAGTTTACGAGCGAAGATTTTATCAAGCGCATAAAGGCCGAGGAAACCGTTAAGATAAGTATGGACAGCCGCGGCCGGGCTTATGACAACATTTTCGTGGAGCGGCTCTGGTGGTCGGTGAAGTACGAGAACATTTACCTGTACGATTACCAGAGCATCCCGGAATGCAAGAGCGGCTTGGAGCGGTATTTCAGGTTTTACAACACCCAGCGGCGGCACCAGTCGCTGGAGGATAGGACGCCATGGGAAGTTTACGAGGCGGGAACATATTGGAAGCGCTACGACGGGAATAATGCGTTGATGATGTCCACCTTAGGAAGCGCCTGATACTGGTACAGACTATCCCGACTACCGCATACTACTGCTTAAAACGGTGTTTTTACTCTATGGGTGGGGGTCAAGATTCGGTTACATTTTACACAGGCACACTCATGTTGTTCTCACAACCTCCCGTCCTGTAAAATATCATTTAATGCAAATAGTATTTTGTCATTTACTAAGCAATCATTGATGGACTTTGTTAAATTTTCTGTTTTGTCTTGCACCCAATAGGCAAGATCCTTAGAAGATAGCAAACTATGCATCCAAGATGTTTCTAAAGCAATCTCGGAATCTGAACCAGATTCTCCGCATTGGCCTACTATATATTGAGGATATTGCGCAGGGTTAGATTTATTTTTTATATTCAAAATATCGTGCAAATTCTTTAGCCTCTTTTTGGGAACATCTTCGGGTGACAAGAACTTTGCCTTGTAATGTACGAGTTCATTTCTTAATGTTTTAATGATTCCGAATGACTGAAATGGCTCTTTGCTTGAATCCCATTTGTTGCCTTGGAATAATGCGGCTATAATATTCCATTTTTTTTCTAATGGCAGATTTTCTGTTTGTTCGTTTAGTATTTCTAACATGCTACTTAATTTACCTTCAGAACAAATGCTAATTATTCTCATTCGCTCATTAAATGATGCTTCTATTATTGCGACGGATAAAAACACTACTGCTGAATTGATAGCTATGATTTTTTCGTCACTCAACTTTTCATTTTTAAGGCAGCTGCATAAATATTTTATACCCTCTTCAAACAGAAGTTGAGAATAAATCGGCATGGAAGTAATTGTAGGTTCTTTATCAGTTTTAGATTTCATAGATAACTATGTATTATCCTTTCATCCAAACTAAACTTATACACAAAAATCGTCAAACCCCTTGCGACAGTTCACATCCTTAAATTTCTGTGTAAATTGTTGTTTTAATTTACTGGTCGGGTGCCCTATTTCTATAAGCAGTTTTTCTAAAGAAACTCCTTTTTCGGATTTTGCGTGTTTACCAAGAATTCTATAGACAACACCATCACCGGAAGCTATCAACATTTCATCACTGATGTGCTCGAACAGATGATAAAGCAGTGTCATTTCACCAAAATCAATCCTTTCAAAAACTGTAGCCCCTATTCCATCGCGAAATTTATAAACATCAGCGACAGAAACACTTATGACCTGAATCTTACCAGAATCTACATATCCGCTCAAATCTATATCGTACCGTTTTTCCTCATCATCCTTATAAAAAATAGACTCCCCGACTATTGCATCGGAGAGCGCAATATTATATCTTGATACTAAAACATCCCAGGCGCCAACACGAAAAGCCTCGATTACTACACCCGCATCAACAAGTAGGATTGTTGATTTGGACATCATCAAATTGCTGTGGGATGTTTCTGGCGTATACTTCAGAAACATTTATCGCCAAATAATTCGCAAACTGCTTGGATGATATTAACCCATTATTCAGAGCTTTGTTGGCCAAGTCCCTGTATCTGTCGGGCAACATATCCGGCGTTTTGCTTTTTCGAGGTAGAACCTGCGGTAGGATTTCATCTCGCCATCCTTGAATTATATTTTTGACGTATTCGTTCGGCATCCCATAGACATAACATAGCCGCCAAAGCAACGCATCGACAGAAACTCCAAATTGCCTGGCTATTGAATCTACGGCATCAATCGACAATAGCATTTTATCCTTATCCTTATCCTTATCCTTTTGCGCAAAAGATTCAACGGCTTCTCGCAATGCCTCTACCGGCATAAGCAGGGCGCTTGCAAACACATTGGCGTTTTGTTCGTCCTGCTGCGTTAAAGAACCATCTGGTGAAATATCTTTTCTGACCTTCCAAGTGACCAAATGAAATAGTTCGTGGGCAAGATCATAGTTTCTACGCCACTGCTTACTGTTTTTGTTCAACATAATCGCCGCGCCAAAATTTTCTGAATATATACATGCGGAAGAAGTGTCTCCTTCAAGGGTGAAATGGAAAACTTTCACAGCGTACACCTCTTCCATTACCCGGAATAAACTTTCTCCTGGTCTTGCCCCTAAATCCATTTTCTTCCATGTGTCATGGGCGATTCTCCTCACCTCAGGAAAATTCTTCGGGTAAGTGGAAACAAAAAGATCCTCGTAAGAATTGAGTCGGGGCCAATTCGTCCAGATTTCAAGATTTCTGTATTGTCTGCACCATTTAGTGAACTTGGCCTCCAATTGTTTGACAACAATTTCATTGCCTGGCTTCTCACGCCATAATAGGGCAGGGGAGCTAATCTCCGTCGTTTCAAAAAAGAAAGAAAGCGGTCTTTCGTAAAGTTCGGAAAGCTTCTTGAGCTGAATAAGCATGGGCTCTCGCTTTCCGTTTTCAATCTCGCTCAGAGAAGATATGCCTATTCCCGTTTTTTCCGAGACATCGGCAAGTTTCATCCCCAAAGCATTTCTGACTGATCTCAGCCTGTCAGCAATGTTCATATATTTCTACTTTACAGAAATTATACATATATTTCTATGATTTGTCAAGTGTTTTTTTCTATTTAGCAGAAATAATCTAAGGCCGACACCATATGGAGGGGTTCATTTCTATAGAGAATCGTTTAAATTTATCACTTCTCAAAAAAACGTGGCAAATTTTTCATAAGAACTATTTTCTGGGTGCCCAATTACCACTCGTGTCAAAGTTCATAGACCTTTCGTAACCACAAGCATTCCACACGGCGTCGAAATTCGGACGAAGTGTTTTCGCCACATCTTTTTCAGAGCCCACAAGAGAATAGTCTTCAATTGGAATATCCGAAAGAATTATTGTGTCTCTGTCAATGGCTACAGCATCAGGAGTCGATGTATCTGATGTCCACATGAAAGCGCCTGAAACGCCAACCATGCTGATAAATATAATCAATGGACACGGAACTCCTATCGCTTTCAATACTTCAAGATATTTTGAAACCGCCATAATGATATTTTCTTCATAGTGTACGCTTGCTATAAATCGTCTGCCACCCTCATCCTCCCTTACAATTCCTGAGTACACCGATTCGACTTGGCCTGAACGAAATACCTGGCAATACGATAGTGATTCGTCGGCACGGGACAACCCGCCACTACAAGTCACAACTCCGTCCAAATTGAGCCTATTGTTCCAACCGATATCGCCCATTGGTTTTAAGTTTATTGTGTGCTTAGCGACAATGGAGATGTCCAAACTGAAATCGGAAGCAAACGACACAACGGGTAAGATATGAAGTATAAGACGCGCGCCTTTACGCAGCGGCACAGGCGTTTCCCCCGCAACAATTCTTGCCAACCTATCATTTCGGAAGTGTTTGATTTTTTCGGATAATGATTCGGACATTAAAAAAGCTGAGCGAATTTCTGTAACATCCAATTGATATTTACCCGCACTGGTGCGTGAAAAAAACCGCGACAACCTCTTAAATGTGACCATGTGGGGAGCGGACCAACTCTTGGGCATATGAACAATCAGAACACAACCGCCGGAAAAACCCTCCACTATTCTCAGGCCGATACCTTGAATTCTTGGCTCAATGCCATCACGAATAATACTTTCCATTCGCAATTTTGCGGAATCAAGATTGCCACTTAATCCCAACGCTGCTACAGGAATACCTTCTGTAGCAGTTACTCCGTAGAGAATATCTCCGCCGGCAGCATTTGCAAAAGAAGACACGTCCGCCAAAAACTCGCGTTTATCTTCGTCCGAATCGCCGGGCAGTTCCTTTTTGTATTCAATTGTGCGACACTCGCAAACTTTATTCGCTATAAGAGCGTCAATGTCTGCTTTGGTAACAGCATCTAAAGGTTTTTGAATCATATGAAAACCACACCCCGCCATACTTGGATTGAGTTTCTACTGCCATTCGTCCAGCGGCTTAATCTAATCTGCTTTTCTGTTCATTACGCTCTTTCGAGTTTTCGCCAAGCAACTGTTCGCGCAAACCCTGAAACCATCTGCCATCAACATAAGTTACAGTTTCCCCCGCGCGGAAAACTACAAAAACTCTGCCAGACAATCAACCTATATCCCAAGCGGATGTCTCATATTTACCTTCATAATCTTGCTATCACTGCAGGTTCCACATTTCCGTACATTTTCATCAGTTCTAATAGGTCGTTTATATCCCCAAATACTTCAACTTCAACTGCTAACTTTTTATTTAAGAACTAAAAAAAACAGCGAGCGCGACTTTGAAACGTAAGAAGTATTACCTTATTTTTTCCCCGCGCCTTCACTCACTCCGGCTTGTCTTCATATTCTATCGTTTCCAATCCTTGTATTATGGGCGCAAAAACTTTATGAAAAAGTTCCAGTTTTTCCCTTAACCACTCGTGCTGTTGGGACCACAATTTTTCGTCGAGAAAGTCGGCATTTCGGCGAATGTAAACGCGGCACATATTTTTACCCGCCGGGTTATGCCACGTCAACGGAGCATCAACTGCTTTTTCTATCTCTTCCCGCCGGGCCAGAATTGCCTCAAAATGACTCTTTGCGTCTTCTCCTGTCAACACCAATTCCACACGCACTTCCGGATCCTTATTTTTACTCACCGAATTCCACAGTGACACAATGGACGCTAAGTGAAAACCGCTACGCCCGATAGAATGATTCATACAGTGCTGAGGATAAGCTTTTTGACATCGGATACGGCTGTTTTTCTCCATAAATTCCTTGAACATCATCCAAAACTGAAACTGTTTCTGTTTATGTTCCGTAATATCGTTTGATTCGCCTGCCGCTGCTTTCACAGCCCGAGACCAGTCATTCGGCTGACTGACAATATTAAACTTAGGCGCGGGCGGAGAATCGCCGATACGCCACAGTTCTATTTCCAAACCGAAGCAATTTATCTGTTCATCAGTTCGCTCGTTCAACCAGTCAAGTGTAGCGCGATGTTCCTCTGTGAAACGTTCGGCAATCCACACAACGGTTACCGCCTGCAATCCCGCCGCATAAGTCAGCAATTGGCCCAAGTGTGTATGATCTGTTCGTTCAATTTGATTTTCAATCAATACCCAACTATCTGTAGTCGCATCTTTACATAGAATATCGGCGCGGAATTGTCCTACATCTTTTTCCTGGGCATCGAGAGCCAAATCAACGCCTATGGTTTCTCCCAATAATTTGAGATTTTCTTCCTGCGCCAACCATGGCGTAAAATCACCGGCTTCCGTGGCAAATACTTCTCTAATATCGACCTTTTCTAATCTGCCAAGATTACCTTGTTTCACTTGATTATCTCCTCGAATTGACCCGACTGTTCTAAACGTTGCATAACATAAGTAAGCCCCACTTACCCCGTCGGCAGTAGATGGGTCTGAATAACAGTAACGGCCATTATGTCGAAGATACCGCCTATATCTGTATAGTTTGGATCGGCGAGTTCATCATACCGCGAGAGATCATTGTATGTGTGCTGAATCTCCCCGTTCACCTGTTCACGGTAAGCGCCATCAAGATAGATGTTATCGTCCCGATGGGCACGGACGGTGCCTCGAATATCCGGATCCGCCGCCTTGGCCGCGGTGACTTGCTTGATGTAAAGCGCCTCTTCGTCGCTGATCGTGTACTTTGTGCGAATCTCGTCGATCATACCCTGCACGGAGACCTTCCGAGGAGGCGGCCCGACATCTTTTCTGCCTCCGCCCGAGCCAGTCTTTCCCACGCCCCCCTCGCTTCGCATCACCCCCTGATACTCGACGGCCGCCTTCACGACTTCGGTCTGACGGATCTGCCTCATCAACTCGGAAACACTACCCTGCTTTATAAGTTGCGGCCCGACAAACTCCGCGAATGCGACGAACTCTTTGACTTCTTCCGGATAGGTGAAGAAACACCGCAGGAAATGAAAGACCTTCACAAGCCGCGCCAACAAATAGACATAGTTCTTGCGTTCATCCAGAGAACTAAACCTGGCCTGAAATCGCACGCGGAGACCTTTTATCGCCAACTGCATTTGAGCATCGCCACCCGTCGCCGCCAGTCTCACAAAATCCCAGACATCGTCCTGCGTAAACACACCCTCGGCAAGAATTTTGGCGTGTAACTCGGTGCAAAGTTCCGGTTTGGGGTCATCAGGAACGAATGGCGTGCCTTTCCGGTACTTCGCAAACGCTTTCAGGATGGCCGCGGCATTGTTCGTAAAATCGACGACCACCACATCCTTTTTGCCTTCATAACAGCGATTAAGGCGCGACACTGTCTGCACGGCGTTTCGGTCAATCACCGGCTTATCGAGAAACATCCCGGCAAGCAATGGCTGGTCAAAACCGGTCTGAAACTTATTTGCAACGATCATCAAACGATAGTCGTTCCCCTCGAAACGGTCTTCAATCAACTCACCGTCCCTCAAATCGTTGATAGCATACTCGCTGATGGGCGCATTCGTCTCGGGATGGACAAAGTCCGAAAACGCAAATAACACCTTATAGTCGGCGTTACGTTCCCTGAGTTTTTCTTTGATGATATTAAAATAGCGCAATCCTGCCACCCGCGATGCGGCAACAATCATAGACTTGGCGCGGCCGCCAACAAGCGGTTTTACGTCTTTTTCGAAAATTCGGAGCATAACCTCCGCCTTGTATTGTATCAACCCGTCGTCCTGAAAAGCGACGTTTTGCAGCGCCTTGGAGACCACGCCCTTGGGATAAAGTTTTTCTTCATCGGGTTCGGGAACGATCGTGCAATGCAGGTTGTAGAGCGTCTTGTAGGAGATGATGCTGGCCGCCACGTCTACAATGTACCCCTCGGCGATGGCCTCCGCCTCGGCGTAGGTGTCGAATGGCGCTCCAAACAATGTTACTGTAGCCGGAGCAGGTGTGGCGGTGAAGGCAACAAATAGCTGATTGAGGTCATGCTCTCGAATAATCCGGGCTATCTTATCTTCTTCGTCTATTCCGTCATCCGCGGCATCTTCGGCGTCGGGTTCCCCCTGTTTCCGGAAGGGCAGGCGGATGGCGGCCCCCATCTGTCCCTCCTGCGACCGGTGCGCCTCGTCAATCAAGAAGGCCACGCGGAGACTTTTCAACTCCGTGTTCTTCTCGATCTCCTTCAGCACCTCTGCGAATTTATGCTGAATAGTAACAATTATCGGCTTACGCTCTCTCATAAAACGCGGTAAATCGTCGGACTTGCGGGCCAGTCCTACCACGTCTTTTAAGTGAGTGAATTTCTCGATGTCCTCTCGGACGTTGGTGTCGAGCGCCTTACGATCTGTCAGGATGAAAGTGATATCAACTAACTTCTCGCTCGTGCCCGGCTTGAACAGGCTATGCAGCATATCTGCCAGCCAACAAATGGAAAGCGTCTTGCCGCTGCCTGCCGAATGATTGATAAGATATTTGCGGCCGATATCGCCGGACGCGGTGAAATGATTCACAACATCGGATGCGA
Organism: Elusimicrobia bacterium HGW-Elusimicrobia-1; assembly: GCA_002841695.1. NCBI lineage: Bacteria > Pseudomonadati > Elusimicrobiota > Elusimicrobia bacterium HGW-Elusimicrobia-1. Next base: position 31,583 of record PHAN01000005.1, read on the forward strand.
CTTTCCGCACCATACGGCTTTGGTGGTAGCGTGGCAGAATCGTGGAGACCGGCCGTTCAGGCCTGTCGTCCACAGCATCTCGGTGAGGCACAAGCGCCAGAAAGAACGACAGCGTCTCCAGTAATCTGTCTTTCGAGAGTACCTCGCGATAGAGAAACTCGACGGGATATTCGCCACCGTCTTTTGTTATGGGTTCGTTGGTCAGGCCGGTATTGTACCAACGGAAGTTCTCCACACGTCGCGGGTCGGTAGCGGCCATAACATCACTGGTATCGGCGGCCAGATATAGGAACGGATATTGAAATATCTTGTGGGTATGATTGCGGGCGGCGAACTGCGCCGCGGCATCATGCACATTTTGGTTCTTTTCGTGCTTCACCTCCAGCGCAACGATAGGCAGCCCATTAAGGAAGACTACAAAATCGATTTCTTGGCTCGTCTCACCAAAATAGAAGTGCGGGCGAAACGTGACGCGATTCTCCTCGTGTTTCTTAACGGCCACACTCTCAGCCGAACGCGGCTTCGGATAAAATAGACGAAACTCCAACCCGCGAACCTTCAGCCCATGGCGCAGTATCATCCAGAGCGGAGTGTATTCAAGCTCCTTGCGTAGCGCGCGAAATATCTCGTCGCGCGCGTCGGTGCCGTAGTCATTCGTCAATTTATTGAGTTGATCGGCCTGCGTGGCGCGAAGAAAAGCCCAAAGATGGTCTTCAGCAATGCAGTGCTCGGTATCGGTGATGTCGACCTGTTCGAGCACACCATAACGATGCTCGCGGATGAGGAAATCCGCAATGTGCTGCTGAAAGGTCAGCTCGGGGGCTTTCTTTTTAGCCATGTGCTTCCACCAGTTTGATGTCGGCTTCTGTCACCCGCCGTTGGCCGGTGACGCATTCGTGTATCAAAGATTTGCGATAGGCGGTGAGAGTGGCGATTTGGGATTCGATGCCACCGACGAGGCGCTTCACCTCGTCGAGCTTGGCGTCGAGGTAGGCGCAGATGGCGACCTGTTCACTAATAGGGGGCAACGGAATATCAATTGTGCCAAAGTCCTTGTCGTCCACGGCTGGATAACCCACGCCTTTTGCCGTTGACTTGAAATATTGTCGTCCGCCTTCAGAAATAAGCGCGTAAAAGACAAATTTCGGCCAAAGTATATCCTCGTTTGGCTGCACGACGTTGAAACCCGTCGAGCAAACGAAGTCTTTTCTACTCTCAAACACAAAAGCAACAGCCTGTAGATTAGGTCGGACTGACGAAATCAGAGTGCTATTCGTCGCCACGCGCCGACGAGCCCGCGAAGGCGCGTCCTCGAAACGAACGCGCTCAATCGCGTTTACATCAACAATGCCGTGATAATTTACGTTCGAGATTTCAAGGTAATCGAATTCATAGTCGGGATCGGTATCAGCTGCAAGCGATGATGAGTTGATTGCCGAGACATCTTTAAGTCGATCAATTCTCCAATGCGCGGGGATCTCACCGAGCACGCTAATACTCGAACACTTCACTTTGGCGGCCTGATTCAGACCCTGTGTGACTGCACTTTGAATCGTGGATTTTCGGATTTCGCCGAGGGTGTCGATTTGCCGCCGCTTAGCAGCCACCGCAGCATCGATCGCCGCACAACTCGCGTACAGATATGCAGCAATGCGCTGTTGCTCGGGAAGCGGGGGGAGTGGGACATTGAACTGGGACAATTGTGTTGACCAACTGACACGTGGCATCTTGGCACCATAGGCAAGTGCGTTACAGCGCTCAATGAACCAACGTGACCCAACGCAGTAGAAAAGGAAGCGACTCGTTATTCGCTCCGGTGTGAAAGCCAGTATCTCGCCAGTGCATTTGCCGTCGAACTCGGCTTCGTAGTACTTTTCGAGATATGGTCGCAACTTCCCGAAGAGCACATCACCCCTCTTAAACATAGTGACAGCACTTTCCACCTCCAATGTATTCCGGCGCCTTAAAATGTGACCAGTACCAGATTCGATATCTTCCAACTCGAGATAGTCATCATCCTCACTTGCGTCTGAATTCTTTTCCTTACGAAGCGTGACAACATCTTTAAGACGGTCGAAGTTCCAACCGTTGGGCAACTCATCCAGAAAGCCGTCGTGTTGGCCGTTCATTTAGCAAGTTCCTCCAACATTTTCTCCGCATCCTTCTCCACTGTACGCATAGCTATTTGCCGCCCCTTTCCGGGAGTGCGGCGCGGACGACCCCGGAAAGTTGCTTCGCCGTCGGAAGTTTTCCCTTAAACTCTCCCGGCAATTTCGACTGCAACTGATAGGTGGCCACACCTATGGGATTGGCTTTAGTGCGCAGGGCGTATTCTACCTCCACATCGTCTTTCTCCGCGCATAGGATGATACCGATGGAAGGTTTGTCATCCGGGGCTCGTTCTTTGTCGTTGAGCAGATTCAGATAAAAGTCCATCTTTCCCGCATATTCCGGTTCAAAGGGCCCGACTTTCAGTTCGAAAGCCACGAGCGCCTTTAAGTATCGGTGGTAGAAAAGCAGGTCGATGAAATATTCTTTGGCGCCGAGAACAATACGATGCTGCCGGCCCACAAAGCAGAAACCGTAGCCCAATTCGAGGATGAAGTCCCGCAAACGGTCTATGAGGCGGTCTTCCAGTTCACGCTCCCTGACCGCGCCGCGAATACCCAAAAACTCCAGATTGTAGGAGCTCTTGAGCATTTCGTCCGCCTGCTCGGCAAAATGCTGCGGCAACGCCGCGGGAAAATTGTGAGTTTTTTTCTCAGTCACCGCCCGTTCATACACCCGGGCTTTGATTTGGTTTAGGAGGACATTGCGTGACCACCCGAACCGGGCGGTAGCTCGGAGATAGTATATCCGCGCGGCGGGATCGGTAACCTTCGCCAGTATGTTGGTATGATGCCCCCAAGGCACTTGAGTCACCAATTCTCTCACAGTCCGTGAGAGTTTTGTCATGTCTCGTTTTTTCACATCCCGCTGACCGATTTCTCTCACAACTTGTGAGAGAAATTCTTTAGAGGTGTGCGCGAGGTAAAACTGCTTCATCCGCCACACATTCTGCGCGGAAAAACCTTGTTTTCCGGTGAATGTGCGCCGCAAATCGGCGGCTACCATTTCCACCACGGATTCTCCCCATCCGAGTGTCCGCTGCTTTTCCGCAATTCCACGCCCTATGTTCCAGTAAAGCAGAATAGTTCCGTGGTTAACGGCTCTCGCCACTGGCACACGGGCGGCGGCGACGAGTTCTTTCAAGTCCTCGATAAACAGCCGGTATTCCGGCGAAATCGCCACATTCGTATCGATCATATTTTTCATTGTGCCAACCTCTCCAATAACTTCTCGGCCTCTTTTTCCAACCGCCAGAACTCGGCCAGCAAGTCTTTCGCGGGAGGGGGCGGCTGGTATCGGTAGAAATACTTGTTGGGCAGAATCTCGTAGCCAAGCTGCGGACTATCCTGCCAACGGATGATAGGTTTGCCGATTTCGCGTTTTAGGAATAACTCAATATCTTCGCCGTACGGGATGTATTCGTCGTCTTTAATATAGTGGCGGTGAGTCCATTCAACGGAAAGAATTTCCGGCTTACTTTCCATAAGCGTCTTAAATTTCTTGGCCGCATTATCCTTCGGTCCCAGCGTCAACGTCTCTATCTTTTCGGATTTGCCGACCTTCAAGCGCGCGCGAAAAGTGATGTTACTGTCATAGAACTCCTGCTCCTTCTTCAGGTTTGCCGCAGTGAATCCTCTGTCATAGGATTCGGTAATTGTCGCCGGCTTGTCGTTTTCGTCGAACTGCCAAAAAACGACTTTAACCTTGTGATAGGAAAAGTCCTCGCGCCGGAAAATTTTTACACATTCGTCGGCGTAATCCTTTTTCCAGCCATCGTGGTAGCGCGTTTCTATCCACGCACGGTGCGCGCCGGTGATGCGATTATGCTTTTTGCCGAAAGCCTTGGGCTCTTTTTCGTATTGCCCTCGGGCATCAATCAGCATCACGCGCCCCCTGTGTGTGGCAGGTTTATCGTTTCGCAACAGCCATATATAGGTGAATATACCTGTGTTGTAAAAAAGTTCGTCGGGCAGCATGACGATGGCGTCAAGCCAGTCATTTTCCAAAATCCAACGGCGAATCTCGCTTTCACCCGAGCCACAGTCACCGTTTGAAAGCGGCGACCCGTTAAAGATTATGGCTATGCGGCTGGCGCCCTTTTCCGGCGACTTCATCTTCGCCAACATAGTTTGCAGGAAGAGCATCGCGCCGTTGTCGCGCGACGGCATACCCGCCCGGTATCGTGTCTTCTCCAACTTGCGGGCGGCGGTCTCATAGCTATCCTTCCCGCCCCAAGTCACACCGAATGGCGGATTGGAGAGCATAAAGTCAAAAAGAAATTCCGATTCCGGGAGTTGGTCGCCAGGTTCCCGGCTATGCGGCTCATGCGGGATTAGCGAGTTGCCGAGGTATACCTTGGCCTGCCGGTCGGCCTTGATCAGCAGGTCGGCCCGGCAAACGGCGTAGTTGGTAGGCGACAATTCCTGTCCATGAACGGTGACGTACTTCTCGACGTTGGCTTTCTGCGCGGGCGTGGATGCCCGGTCGAGCAGATGTTCCTTGGCCACTGAGAGCATACCGCCCGTTCCGCAGGCCGGGTCATATATTGAAAGATGCCTCTCGGGGATGGGAATGTCGAGCAACTCGACCATCAATCGAATCACTTCGCGCGGGGTGAAGTGGTCTCCGGCTTCCTCGCCGCTTTGTTCCGAGAATCGCCTCAATAGCTCTTCGTAGATGTAGCCCATCTCCAACGGCGACAAATTGTCAGGGCCAAGTTGAAGTTCCTTGTACTGGTTCAGTATCGGCGCAAGGCGGTTGTGTTTCACCATCTGGCCGATAGTGGCCCTGTAGTTGAAATGCTCGATAATCTCGTCTACGTTCTTCGAAAATCCGTTAATATAGGCGCGGAAGTTCTCTTCAAGTATCGCGTGGTCTTCCTCATATACCCGGCGCAAAGTCCATTTAGTCTTATTGGAGAACGGGGCGGTGCCGACCTCCACACTCTTGACAAGTTTCTCGAGTTCCTTCTCGGTCAGTTTCGGCCGCTTGGCGCGCACCTCGGCGGCCTTGTCCTCGCGCCACTTGATGAGTACACATTCCATGCGGCGAATTACGATGATGGGCAGAATTACGTTCTGGTACTCGTATGCCTTAAACTTGCCGCGTAGCCGCTCGGCCGATTTCCAGATTTCATTGGCGAGGTTATCAAGTTTGGGTTTATTAAGGGCAAGAGACATTTATTTGCGGCTCCTTGAAAAACTTACCAGGTATAATTTGTAGCATGCCTAACGTTCCATTCTTAACATTGTAATCTATCTTCCTATCGCCCATTTTTCTATTTCATCTCTTTTTTACCAGCATCTTTCAACTTTTTATTCAGAGATTCTCTTCTTGTCTTTATTTTTTGTGGCTGAACAAAATAAAAATCAAATAGGCTTTCTAACACATCGAGATTCCATTCCGCTTCGCCCTGTTCAACTGGTACAATTTTATCACTTGATGTGCTTTTAATCGGATGGGCAGCAAAATTGCCAATATTTCTTATGGCGTCTATACTTTCAGCAAGCTGCGAGGGTAATTTATTTATGACTTCATCTATTTCTTTTGAAAGATCGCTTTTATTTACTTTTGCGTATTCTCTTAATAATTGTTGAAGACAACGACGGCTTAATGCTGCGCTTGCTTTAGGACTATCTTCCAAAACAAGAGCGGCCTCGATATAATCTTCCGCGAGATACTTGGGTACCTCTGGTGGCAAAGGCCCACGATTCATCCCTTTTGGATAAACCAATTTCATTGTTGAGGATTGCCAGTAAGAAGAAGGATTACTATCTCTTTCGCCATATATTAAATAAATTATCATCTTTGTACAAGATGGACATATTTGTGTCTCAAACCCAAAATGATGATTTACATCATTGCCTATGGGGGTCTCTCCTGGCTGATCATGGAATTCAACTAAACAATGCGGACATTTCATATTGTCCCCTTATTTTTTATTCATCCCCAGCATTTTTTTGTTGCAGTGCGGCATTGGTTTTGAGTGAGTTGTTGTCGTTTAAGATTGAGGATGAAGTGATTATGATTTTTCCGCCCGCCTTGGCGCGGTGATTTTTTACCATTGGTGGCATATTCCCCGATATTTTTCCTCACTTCACAAAGTCCGGCCTTTTGGTTTTTGTGGTGAGTGGATGGGTCGAGGGTAGTATACAAAATCTTTGGTTTTTTAGAAAGGTGGCAGCCAATGGAGACGTGGCAGCTATTGACGGCGGGATTTGTAGTCGCGGAACACGCGCGGTTCGTCGGAGCGCGAGCGGCAATCAAGCAGTGTCTTCTTCATAAAATCCGGCATCGGGAGCGCGCGCAGCCGAGCGTTTTTCGTCAATATGATAATGCCTTTGTCGAAATTGATGTCGCTCCATTTGAGCGCAATTATTTCTGCCGGCCGCATTCCGGTGTAAAGCGCGATGAGAGATGACAGACGAGAGCGAGGATTCTTGCAAGCGGCAAGAATATGCGGCAATTCGTCTAAATCATCGCACTTGAGTACGTCGTCTCTTTTCCGTCGGGAGCCAATATAATAATCCATCCACCACTTGCCCTTTTTCCAGAAAACGGACATACCGCGGCCATCCTCGTATCGTTATTTATTGGGATGAGAGCGACGGACAGTCCCGATATTTTGACGCGCTGCCGACTCACTGCCCCGCGAAATCAAGCGTTTTGGGGAGCGCGAGCAGAATCGAAACCATTTCAGAGGCGGTAAGAGGAACGCTCCGGCAAACAGTCCCGTCGGCGCACAAGAGCATCGGAATAAAGTGCGGGGACATATTGAGCGCGTCCCATCCCGGCAGACAGAAACGGCGGGACGACGGCCCCCACGACAGCCACTCCGACAGCACCACAAGAGTGTGCGCCGGGGGCGGCTGAAAAGATTCGTAGTTCCGCTCGACGGGCGCGGAGACGGTGATTTTCCGTCCGCGGAGTTCAAAAGGATCGAGATCGTTCTTGCAGTAAAGCGCCGGATTGTGAATGCAAGAGCACATCCAGTTCCAAAAAGAAGATTGCGGAGTCGTGAGAGCTTTTATCGCCAGCCGCTTGTCTATTTCTTGAAATGAATCGAGTTTCGCGGAGATGTGGATGAAAAACTCGTCGGGCGCGGCGGGATCGCGGACGGGCGGGGGCGTGTAGAGTAAAACGGCCGAGACGGACTCGCGCGGATATTCCTTGACGTGGACGCTGATATAATCGAACGCGCCGACGGACGCGCGCGCGGTCAGGGAATCTTTGTGGCCGAGGTGGAAGGGAACGCGGCCGAACGGGAGTTGGTAACTTGGAGGGCCTGCGCTTAAAGTAAGATAGAGCCGTCCGCCGTCGAGGGAGAGGCGCAGTATCGTCTGACATTGGGTATCGAGCAGGACGTTTTCAAGGATGAAAAAAACACGCGAGGCGGTGTCGCCCGGGGCGACTTCGCGGAGTTCTTCCTGACAGATTGACATTTTACTCCCCCTGTATCTGGAATGGGATTTTGATGCGGCCATCGAAGATATATCCCCCTTATTCCGTCAATCGTATACTCCCCGCTTTTTACTACCGTTGGATATGCGAAAATCCTTCTTTGCTATTATCACAAAAAATACATCGCCACCGAAATCAAATGACCGTTGGCGAGGGTTCGATTCAGTCCGAAAGAATAATTGATACCGAAATTTTTCATTTTTGGGACGGACTGTCCCGACGGCGAGATATCTGGTTTATTTGACGGGATACTGAGTCGTCGGCAAGCCCTTCTATTTATTTCTGAGTTAACTCTGCTTCCGTAATTATGAACCTTACAAATTGGGAGTCAGTAAAACTCAACGCTGTGTATAGTTTTCCCGGCTCGAAAATGTGTTCTATAGAAATTATCCCGGTAGTTATCCTTGTGTAAGAACCAACTGGACCGAATACAGCGGGTTGGGTAGAATAATAAGACAACTCCACGGTGCGTGCGCCGGGATCGACCATTATGTAGTCGTTAAAGTTTAGAGACGGTGGCGGCCCCAGTGAATCTTTGCCTCCAAGGGCGTAATACGGAATTAGCAGGGGTGAGAGCATAACAGAGCAAAGTAGAAGCATTTCTTTTTCAATTTTAGTCCTTGCTACTTTTTTAGAATCTATGCCGTGCACTCGTGTGTCTCTGTCACCCGCTTTAAGATAAGCCGTGTCTGGTTTTAAAAAATCGGGCTTCTTGTGCCTTGAAATACTCGGCGCAGTCGCGCAGCCGGCGGCGGTTAATGCAATTATCATAAGAATAGCCGTTGTTCTTTTCATTTCTCAGCCCGCCTTTTAAAGAAATAAAACCGGATTTGATAAATACACTTCGAAGCATCAGCGCGGAAAATACATAGTGATCGAGATTAAATGGCTGTTCCCGAGGATTTTATTCAGTCCGAAAGAATAATTGATACCGAAATTTTTCACTCTTGACCCGACGCCGAAAGACAATCCCTCCACGTCGGAGTTAAACTTATAGCCGCATCTCAACGCGGCGATGTTTTTCAAGGCATATTCCACGCCTACCGACGGAACGACTACTTTATCGAAGATCAAATAACTCGCGTCGGTTATTACGAAGTAATTCTCGAACTGATAGCGTCCCGATAACCTTGCGGAAGCCGGCAGGGGGTCTCCCTCCGAGATGTATTTTAACGGAGTACCGATATTGAGAAACGATAATCCACAAGTTACGGGCGCATTCTCAAACGAATAAAGGGCGCCGAAATCTGCGGCGATGGCGGTAGCGGTTTTATATTCGACGAGCGTGGACGAGACATATTTGAGCGTCGCGCCGGCGTTTATCTCTCTTCCGCAAAATGATAATTTTCGTCCGTAAGAAACTCCGAGCGCAAAGTTCCGCTCGGCCGACACGGTCTTTTCGTTCCATGCCGAGTCGAAAAACTCCAGCGAACCTGCGTCATAGTAATCCAGAGAAAACCCTGCCACTCCGGATTTAAACGGCATACCGCCCGTCACATTAGCGTGGGTGTCATCGGCGAAACCTTTGTTGTACATAACCGCAAGTTGCCGATGAGTAAGCGTGGAAAGCGAGCCGGGATTATACTTTACGCCCGACACATCGTCTTCTATCGCGCCGAAGGCGTCGCCGAGGGCGGCCGCTCTCGCCGACGGCGGTCTCGTCAAAAAATACGCCGATGAAGCGCCAAAGAGCGGAGCGGCGAAAACGCCCCCGAATAAAACGGCCGCTACAACCGCCGGATATTTTTTCATTTCATTACGCATATTTTTCGAGTCCTGTTCAATCCCGGGCCTTCCAACTTTATCACATATATCCCCGAAGCGACCGCCTCGCCGGAGTCGTTTCTCCCGTCCCAAATGAAACAATCCGAAACACCTCCCACGGCTTCTTTCGATATTGTCTTTACGAGGCGGCCGTTCGATGAGAATATTTTCACTTCGACGGATCCGGAGTTCTCCGCGTTGAAATTTATTTTGACTGCCCCGCCTGTCGCGGGATTGAAATAGCCCCTGTCTATTCCCTCGCCGCTGTAGCCCATCTTTACATTACCCGGTTCCGTTAATACAAGCCCCTCGTCCCAAACATCGGGCGAGTCCGCTTCTACCGTGGGCGCGCCGCTCGCGCTTGCATTATGCACGTCGTATGCCTCAAAATAATGCGTGTACCCGCGCCACGGCGGCAATTTTGTCGCGTATTCATAGTTTCTGCCGGTGTTATAAGGCGTAGCATCATCGGAGGCATCCGACATCGTAAAAGGGCTGCCGGAAATGTTGATTCCGCCTCTTTTTATATAGACATGGGGATAGCCACTTGCGGGGGCATCGTTGTTAGCGTCTGTGTATTTAACTCTGAATACGAATTCTGTACCGGGCCCGGCAATTGCGGGGCTGCACCCGGGCGTGATATAATTACCATCACCTGTCCATGATAATGTCGGAGCAACATTTATTACAGGCGCAGCAATAGCGGCAGTTGGGTTTCCATTAGCAGAACTATTCCATACATCATATGCTTCAAAATAATATGTGTAGTCGGTTCCGGTAGAAACTGTCGTTGAATATGTATATCCCCTGCCAGAAGAATATGCATTACTGTCGGATGCAGTCATCGTGAACGGACTGCCGGAAATGTTGACTCCGCCTCTTTTTATATAGACCTTGGGATAGCCGCTTAAAGGTGCATCGTTATCTGCGTCTGTGTATTTTACACGGTAAGTAAATGTTGTTGAAGTATCACCCGTTTCAAGGTGTAAACCGTCAGAAACATAATTTGTCTCGCCTGTCCATGATAATGTCGGAGGAAAATTGTAAAGTGATTTATAAGCATTTACTCTGCCGCCTGTAACCACTTTGCCGGATAATGATGCCTTGGTATCCACACCGTTTAATATTAATGCTTTTAACTGTTCAACTGACAGGTCAGATTTTTTTGCCAGTAAAAGCCCTGCAATTCCAGCCACATGAGGAGCGGCCATAGATGTGCCGTCATTATAAACATAATCGTAAGAAGCGACGGACATCGGCTCTCGGGTAATATTAAAATCATCTATATATACTCCGTCAAACGTGCCTGAATAATCAGAATAAAGCCCGAAACCGAAATAATTTCCGCGCTCAACCAAAGAAGTTATCGTTGAACCTATAAACGCAAAACTTCCACCTGACGAGCCGGTTAGATAACCAAACCAAGACCAGCTTGTTTTATCAACCGAATACATCAACGATAAAGCATCATATCCATTTTCAAGTTCGTATCTTACTTTGAAATTAAGCATGTACCTGCTGTTTTTAACATAGGTAAAGGTGGAATTGTAACATACCCAAGAGTTCGTGTTATTTACATAATTCCCGCCGGGGCTATCTGTCAAACTGTTCGGTGCGGAAGCGGATACCGAGTTGGTTATTGCCCAACTGCTGTTTGTGCCGCCTCTCACCCACCCTGAAGGGACCTGCCCGACGGTATCGGAATCAAAATTTTTGGAATACAACGTAGTCGGCGCTCCATAACTGTAAGTCGGGATAGTACTGTAGATATTTACGCCCGGCGCGGCTACGTCCACGCTTGTCGCGCCGTAATTCGAAAAACTCGCCAAGGCATCGTTTTGGTCCGTGGCAGCCACGGAAATGATGCAACCGAGATTATAACTGGCGGGATACGAGGGTTTTGTATCATTGTTATTCGCCTCATTGCCCGCTGCGGCCACAAACAAAACCCCGGCAGCGCCCGCCGACTGAATCGCCTGATAAAGCAAGTCGCCGTTAGAACCGCCGTAACCGGCCCAACTCGCGTTGATAATTCTCGCGCCTTTCGCCGCCGCATAATTTATCGACTGTATGATTTTATCGTCGGTTGCGAACGCCTCCACACCGCTGATTTTAAGCGGCATCAGTTTTATGTTCCAACACACTCCGGTTATTCCCGAACCGTTATTCCCGACCGCGCCTATTGTGCCTGCCACATGCGTGCCGTGGGTATAAAACCCGGTCGGGTCGTTGTCGCCGTCAAAAAAATCCCAACCGCGAACATCGTCCACAAGTCCGTTACCGTCGTCGTCAACGCCATTGCCGGCAATCTCTCCGGGATTTACCCATATATTGGCGGCAAGATCGGGGTGATTTATCGCAACGCCCGTATCTATCACGGCGACGATTACAGTATTTGAGCCGGTTACAATGTCCCATGCCTCGGGAGCGTCTATGTCGGCGTCGGAAGTGCCTGAAACACCGTTCACGCTTTGGCCGGTGTTATGAAGCCCCCAGAGTTGTCCGAAATGTGTATCATTGGGAGTAGCATTGAAATAACGGATATAATTCGGCTGGGCGTACTCGACGTTCGGATTCTTTTTTAATTCTTCAATCGTTTCTTCGACGGTGGTGTTCTTCTTGATTTTGATTTTGCGCGCTTTCTTGTCTTTTTTGTTCGATACGAAAAAAGCGTCCACCTCGCGCATATCCTTTGATGAATGGAAAGATTTTATTTGACCCTCGCCCATATGGGATTTGTAGATGACGATTACTTCGTCGGGCGCATATAACGGACGCTCGGACTTAAAGTCGCGCTGAGTTTTTTGCTGGGCGTTTCCCGTACGCAAAGAAACTACGCATATAAGAGAAATCGTTAATCCGATAATAAATAATCTGTTTTTTATTCCCATGATTTTGGTCCGCCATTACGGCATTCGCACCGTTTTTCAACAGCGTCTGCGTAAAATAAAAAAACCGGATTGCGCGCGAGTCGCTCGTGACAAATGTCGCGCCAATCCGGTCGATTGCCGGAGGCAAAAAACGGTATGCCCTTGTTTCTGATTTATGTTTTCCATAGTCGCTCGTGGAAACGCCGCCGCAATTCTTTTTTAAGATTTTGCGGCTCGCTTCCTATGGATGTTTAAGTTAACTTATCGTCGAAAAACCTGTTTTGTCCCCGCTGTATCCTTTGCCCGGCCAAAAAAAGAGCCAGGCGACATATTCATCCGAATACGAGCGACCGAATTGGAAGAATAGCGCCTGGCTAAATGAAAGACAGACACTATCCCTATAGTCGCTCGTATGTAAGCGTGCGATTGGGGGCGCATCGCTTATATGGGATGTGTTATTTCCGCTTCGTCCGTTTTCCGCCCGGGATTTTATTCTCCCCGACGGGCCTCGGCGAAGAGGTCCGAAGCAATGATACAAGTTTTCGTTTTTCAAGTCAAGCGTTGAATATCGCATTTGTATTGGCGCCGCCCGCCGTTATTTTCCACTCGTCTCCGCCTAATCACTTGCCGACGGATTTATCGTCATTTCCGCCGATATTTTCTTTTCCCGCCTCTTTGAACGCCTCGTCCAACTTCTTCGCAAAGCCCTCGCAACGCTGCTCAAGAACGCAGAGCGGCGTCTCCTCAAAAAGTTCAAGAACAAAAAAAATCGTGTCGCGCCATAAGTTCTTCGGAATCTTTGAGAGATTCACGGCCGCATTGTCCATCCAAGAAACACAGCCCGAAGGGCTCGCAAGCCCGAGATGATCCATTATCTTTTTGCATTCGCTCTGCCCCTTGTTGAGACGGTCGGCGAGGATTATTTTCCGTATCGACTCCGCTGCACAAATGCCGGGACACGCAACGAGCATCGGCGCGACGGATTGAACCACAAGGTCGAGATTGAGCCGGACGCTTTCTGCGACGACGCCCTCTTGCGATATATATTTGTCGCAAAGTCGAATCAGCGTCCTGGCCGGGATTTTGCGAAGATGCTCGTCTTTGATGACTTCTATCGGATGTCCGGGAGTGGAACAACTTGAAGCCGCCCAAAATAGCATGACAAGGCAGTCCGCGTCCTTTGCTATTTTCGGGTTGTCCAGCATAATGTCGAGCGCCTGCTCGATTATCTGTTTCTCGTCGGCTCGCGAGTTTTTTTCTTTGTCGGTCATTTTTTTCCTCCGATACTTTTGCCCCCGCGGCGGCGGGGTAGCGACCGCGAGGGCTTGGGATTTTCCGTCGGAGAGTTTCAATCGTTTTCTCCGGCGCGGATAGATTATGTCCGGCGCCGGTTATTCAAATCGCCGATATTGATTTCCACCGTGTGAGATTCGACGGTATCCACCGGCATAAACTCGTGAGACCACGAAGTCCCGTCGAAATTAAGCAGCGCCACGCCCGTGTTTTCCGTGTCAAATATGGTTGGGACGGTGAAGCCCGCATAAACGACCATGGGCTTGATTCGCGATAAGACGCCGTACCTCGAAGCGTGGCCCGCGACGACGGCGACATTGGCCCTCCTGGGAAACATCTCAATCGGGATTCTGACGTCGTAACCCGGAACTATCGCGCCGACGGAGCACGCCTGCGCTCCCCCGACGCTTACGGCTCCGTGATAAATCACGAGAAGCGGAACGGCGGGATCGTCGGCGGACAGCGCCTCGGCAAGTTTATTTTGAACGTGTTCCGACGCGGCGGCGGACATCTCCAGATAGCTTCTTATCGGGCGGCCTGCCGCGAACATCCACGTCGACAAGTAAGGCAGCGCGATAATCCGGAGTTTTTGTCCGTCGGAAAACTCCAGCGTTTCCGACGCGCATTCGGGGTAGTATCTCAAGTTCTTCCAGAGGTCGTTGTCTCTTAATAATCCGAAGTGGTCGTTCTGGATTACGTCGGCCGAGTCGGCGCTCCGCAAGGCATTCTTGCCGTTAATGATCAGGTAATGCCTGCCCTCGGCGAGAAGCGGACGTATCAGCGAGGTAACCGCGCAGTGCTGCATTTGGTACTCGTCGGCGCCGGCGCTGCAATCGCCGCAATGCGCGACCACGCGGATGTCATAACGCCCGGCGATATTCTTTATCGTCTCATTGGCCAGATAAGACGCGCCGTAGACGGGGCCGGGCGGCGGATTGTACGTGTTGGCGTGAGCCAATACTTTGAAAGGCATTGTGCGTTCTCCTTTTTTTATTGTCGAAATGAAAAACGATTTAATGAAGCGACGGCGGCTTGCCGCCGATTTTTATCGTCAACGTCTCGTTAAATATGATTTTGTCGATCACCGCCTCGGGGTCCCGGATTTCCTCTCCGGTATTCCCGTCGAAAAACCTCGCGCCTGAGGCCATTTCTCTTTTGATATCCTCCGACGCCGACGCGATATACGGCCTTGTCTTTTTGCTGTCCATAATTTTTCCACGATGATGCGCGTCACAATGACTTTGGATTTAAGATTGGGGGGCGGTGTCGCTCTGACCGGGGATGAACCCCTGCCCACCGCCCCCACACTATCTATAATAAATCGCCGCGAGCGCTTCGGCAACTTCTGTGGCGACTTTATGCCGGATTACGAAAAACTGCCGGCCCGGCGCGCTGTCAAATAATGTTCCTCCCGGGCGATGGCTTTCTCAATCTCTTCGACGGTGACGCACTCCAGTCCGGACGTTCCGAGCGCCTCGCACATAGCGTCTTCGATTTCTTCGTCGCCGACGATGTTGCGCGAGCGCACAAGTATAGAGCGCAACTCATAAAAGCGTTTGCTCCGGAGCGCCTGAATGTTTTCGTTCATCTGCCTGCCTCCTTTGATTTTCCCGCCAAGCTCTTGCGCTTGACGGCATCAGAACTTCCGTCTCAAAACCTCCTCCGGCGGCGACGGGCGATCGAAAATCATCGCCCTGTGTCGCGCCGTGTCATTTTCTTATATTGCGGGCGCTCCTTTTCCACGCCGTCAAACTATTTAATAAATCGAAATCGGCGGAGCGGTTGCCAAAATCAGAAAGCCGCTCTCAAATATGCGAGCGCTTTGATTCCGATTTTCCGCACGCTTCCTCTCGGAATACGGAGCGACTCCGCCACTTCCGAAAAAGACCTCGGGCCGGATGCGGCGAATTCTCCGACGCCAAAGCGCATCTCGACGATTTTTTTGGCGCGCGGATGAATCGCGCCGTCGGCCTTCGCCAAAACCTTGAGAATATTGGCCGCTTTGAGTTCGCCTTTCCACCGCTCCGTCGGAGAATCGAAAAGCGCGTCTTCGAAGCAAACGCATTTTTCGCCGCCGTCATTATCCACGCCGTCGCCGCACGCCGTCATAGCCGAGAACGGGACTTCGGGGCGGATATCAAGCGGCTCGGTGGTTCTGCCGAGGGCAGCGTCGCGTTCCTTATTTTTCTGATGCTGCGCGACGAGTTTCTTGCCGGCCAGGCGGCCTACCGACAACTGCGCGTAAAACTCTTTCTCGACGTAACTCTTGATGTAGTTCCACGCCCACGCCGCGAACGGCACGCCCTTGGCGGCGTCGTAACTGCGCATCGCCAGAAGTAAACCCCTGTTACCGTCCTGCACAAGATCCATAACGTCGATGCCGTATCGTCCGGCGTTGCGCCGCCACTTCCGGACGACAGAGCAAACAAGCCGCTGGTAACTCCTTGCAACTTTTTCCTCGCCGTCGGGATGGCCGCTTGATAAAATCTCCGCCACATCGGCGGACGAAATCTGCGGGGCGTTCGACGCCGCCGCGAAATACTTTTTAAAATCCATTGCTGCCTCCTTTTTTTTTGAAATAAAAAAGCCCGCCGGCCCGGGGTTTCGGACTTGAGATTTTTCCCAAGAGCTCCGAATGTTAGCCCCGACCAGCGGGTTATTGTGCTGTGCGCTTTTTATGGACTTCGATTGTGACTACTGCCACAGGCAGGCGCACGCCTACCGATGGCTTTATTACTTGGCAATTACTCCATGTATCACCTCCGTTTCAACTCAAAAATATGGCCGCAGAGTCGCGGAATTCGCCCCCTTGGCCACCCTTTTCACCCAGAACACCGTATATCTCTCAGGACTGCCCCAAACTGTATATATCACCCCTATTTACGGTGTTTCGGTGGCGAATTCGCCAAATACCCCCACACCCCACTTTTTACTGCGTAAAGCGAACACCCCCCAAAACCACCAAGGCGGTTTTTAAGCCTCTTTCTCGTCGGAAAACACCTCCAATTTTATGGGATTTTTGCCATCAAAAGAACCTCCTGATCTTTTGATGGCAAACCCCCAAATAACGCTGTATTTGAGGGTTTGCCGGATTTGGTGGGATTTTACTGCGTAAACCGAACAAAATAACTGCGTAAAGCGAACGAAAAAACGCGTTTATTTGCGATTTTTCTCGTAAAAATGCTCTACCAATTCGTCCGGTTCAAAGAAATGAAGCTTGCCTATCTTGGTGGATTTTACCATCCCCTTTTGAACCAAACCGGGGATGGTGGTGGGCACTTTTTCTTTATACCCGAAAGCAACGGATGCTTTTCGGGAATCGACAAGAGCATTGATGCGGTCTATCTCTTCTTTGAGATACACGATTTTTTTGTTCGACCGCGCCATGGGCGTGACCAGCCCCATATGCTCGAGTGTCCTCATCCTCTCGTAGGTCTGAGTTCTGCCGATTCCCCATTTATCCATTACTTCGCGGTAGGTATAGCATTGCGCAGCCGGCACGCAGTCCACACAATTCGCCCTGATCGCTTTTTCAATTTCCGTGATTGCGACGCCTAACGGTTCGCTGTCGAACCGTTTTTCGCCCCGAACGGAATTGATAACAATCTCGATTATCGTCCGCAATATCGCGGATTTGGGCAACGCTTCCGACCTCATAGCGCGGCTATCTTTGTCCAAGCCGTATAATTTTTCCACCGCCTCGATTCTCTTGGAGGCATTGCTGTGGAAATATCTCCACGTCTCGTCCAAGTCGGCATGACGGGCGTTCTCGTGAACCTTTTCAAATGCCATTCCTTCGTCAACCCAATGAGTGATCCGTGAATGACGGATGATATGCGTCTTATATCCCTTGGGCAGAGATATCCCGGCCTTTTTCAATTGCCTCGAGAAGATATGGCTATACGATGCCGGCGAGAGCGGTTTGCCCGTTTTGGAAAAAAATATGGGATGATATTCGCGCCCATTTACCGTTATCACAGGCGGAACGATACCCTTTGCCGCACAGTATTCCTGCGATATCTTTTTCCAACGGTATAAATCCGCATCCAATCTGTTCAATGGGATGTAGATCCTGTCTTCATGTTGATCGGGGCGACTTTTTCCGCCGCGCACTACCACGGGCCCCACATTCGCTTTGGATCTTTCATGCGCGGGCAAATCTTCCCAACAAAGATAAACCGTGTCTTCGCTCCGCAAGGCCGGCTCATACTGGGTCGAGACCATGGCATTATCCCTGATTTGCTCAAATCTTTTCGCCAGTTTCATACTCTCACAACTATCGACGCCGACTGTCCTGAGTTTTTCGACCTGCTCTTTCGTCAGACAAAACTCGCGCTTCGCGGTTTTATACTTTTCGATGGCGAGCCCTTGGAATATGTTGCCGCCGAGTTTCCTCTGCCTCAGACCCATCTTGAAGACGCGCCGCAAATTTATTAAAATCGCGGCGATGGCATTCGGGCTTATTTTACGGGAAGTAAACGGACTCGCGCCGGTCTTTACGAGAATGTCGCAGAATTTCTGCGCGTCGTCACCCGTAAAATCCGACAGCGCGCTCACCGACCTCGCGGGCTCGTTTTTAACCACAAAGTCCCGGAATGCTTCAAAACTGCGCAGTATCTGTCTCTGCGATTGTTTCTTTATTTTCGAGCCGGTCGTGCGAACGACATGCGCCGCAAGGATATCTTCTATCTCATGCGCCATTTGCGGCGGCAGCGCCGCGAGTCCTTGTCGTTCTTTTTGGATGATGCACGAGGGCGGAAACGCATCCGGCGACAAAGCCGCGCCGAAACGACAAAAACTGTTCCAAGCGGTCAACGGCCAGATATTTCTGTCCGACCAGCCGAACTTTTTCCACAGATTTTTCATCATTTCCCTATCGATGGAACCGATATCGTAGTCCGTCTCGCACAATATCCGCTCCACGGCGCTGCGATAATTAACCACACGCTTACCCGCGTTGCCCTTCGCCCACTTTTCCACGACTTCCTTCATGTTTCGCGCATAGTCCGAGTTGCGCAAAAGATTTTCCGTCGATACGGCTGCTTGCTGTTGCTGGTACATTTTTACCTCCCGTTTGTACGGTTTTAAAAATAAAAACCGGCGGACACTTGTATGGCGTCAGCCGGTTTTTTTCACTCGCACTACTTTATTATAATGAGCAATGTCGGGGGCACAGCGGCTCCCGAAATATTTATATTGTAACAGCGGGGTACTTTATGAACTCACCGACCTTATATGAAAGTTTGTTTAATTTCCAGAATTACTGGCGCAACAAAAAGGGCAGGTTTCTTGTCATAAGCGAAAAAACTTTTAGGACAGCATTAAGAAAGGTAACGAAAAAGCGGGGAAGACAGCTTATCCGACTTGATAAAATGACGGATGCCACGACTCTCGACAAAGTAAAAGTGGCGTGGCTAAAAAAACTGAATTACAAATATATATTGCTCGATTCCGACTTCAATGTCGCAAAATTACTGCTGCGGAAAAACTACGAAGATGTGCTCTCGTCCATATCGGGCGGCGGAAAAAATACAAAGTCGCGCGTTTTATTCATTATAGATGCGCCTGTCAGAAACTTGGTAGGCGACGCCATCGAAGGAGATGGCGATTACAGTAGCGCGCAAAAAAGTCGTCTGGGGAGATATGGCTTTCTTGATCCCCACACAACCAATATTTCCATTCTGCAGAATGCCGGTTTATTGCCCGACAAACAAGAAAAAGTATACCCCATAGCCGGCATAAAACTACGGAACAAAATAAACTTCGACAAAAAATATCGGTTGGAATTCCTCTGCGCCGAGCCGTTACAAAAACTTGTCAGCCCTCTATTGGGGAATAAACCTCTTCACTGTTACACGATTTGGAATCCCGACACAGACAAATTCAAGATTGTCGCACACCACAGCAAGTATGAGGTTGAGGTTTTTCCTCCCGGCACAAGCATAGTGGCACCCGTTGTCATCTGCCATATCGGACCAAATGGTTCAACACGTTTTCAATACCCTGATAACGTCAATTGGAAAGCGGGCATAGGCGAAGCGTTCGATATTTTTTGGAAATCAGGTGGGCAGAAGCAATTGGAAGATGCCCTAAAACAAAAGTGTCCGGAATATATGGACCCCGTTCATCTGGAACAACATGTTATAGCGGCTATCCCGGAAGCGCCGGAAACATATAGTCTGACCATATACCATAATCGCATTAAATTTGAGGGCGTAGAAATACAAAAGTTTTCGCCACGGAAAAATCAAAAGACCGAAAGTCCTTTGAACAAAAACCACATAAATCTGCTGTCTTTTTTATACCAACACCAAAATACATACCATCCGGCGACCGAGTTGGCGAAAAGAATAGGGTTGCCACCCCAAAAACCCGGGAAGAACATATATCAACATAATGTCTATGAAATTGTATACGCCCTGCAACGCGCAATATCAAAATGTTTGGCCCTAAAATACAAAAAAGAAGACCTCAGATTAACGCCCAATCAAAAACTCAGCGATGATCTCATCGAAATAAGATCTCTTGAAGAAGCAAAACGTATACTTGCTCTTACTCGTAGATATGGCTGCAAACTCTCCCTGAAAAAATAAATTCCCCGTTTTAAACTCGCGAAATCCCCCAGAAACAACGCCCGATTTATAAACTGTATCCCAAAATCCCCAAAATAACACCATCCCCGCCGGTACCCTTCGTCGAATATCTACAACAATAGATACACCTGCGTCGTCCAAAATAGCCAAACTTCAAAAAAAAGCACTCATTATCTGATTTAATGTGCCCATGCTACGCAAAGCCATGGACACATTATCCGACCCCACTCTCTACACCAAAAAAGCGGACTGCGCTAAAAAACGAAATATTCGCGCGAAAACCGCAACCAAACCACAGATACTCTGCCCTGTTGTGGCAATCAACCAAACCTCAGACATAAATTGTGCTTCAAATAGTCTGCCCGCGGGGGATGCCTGCAACATAATCACAAACGGGAACGACACGGTTAAAACTCAATCGTTTACGGCAAAACGCCGCAAAAGCATTTTGGAAACTTATATTAACAAGTGGGCAGAAGAAAATAAACCGCAAAAAACCACAAATTATAAGGAAGCCGTAAAAATATTACTCGAAGCGGTCGACTATGACATTACGCAACTAACCGGATACATTGGGGGCAAAAAAAATCGGGGACATTTGGTTTGTCGAAAGAAAATCTTTTATGGACTGGCTCAGAAAACGCAATGCCTAAACTAAGTCCCGCGGACATTACCGAATTCAAAGAAATCTACAAAACCCGCTACGGGCGGGATTTGTCCGACGAGGACGCTTACCGGCTCGCAAGCCGGCTGTTGAACTTATACGAGGCGGTATATCTGTCTCCGCGGCTCAATGACGAAACGCCCGGGGATACGACCATAAAAAAACTATCCGGAAGTTGACGAATGGCCGTCTCCGGTTTATTATATATATTGGGCGCCATTGAAAGCCCGCAAGGAGGCAAAGTATGCGTACTATCAAAGCTTTAAGCCGGTCGCCGTTTAAACCGGTCGTATCCCTTGAAAAAATCAAGGGAATGCTCGTGAAGCTTTACGAGGAGATTGAAACCGGAGCGACGGAAGTCCAAAAAGCCGTGTCGTGCAGGGATCTGCTTCTGGTGGGTTTGTTATCCTGCCATATGCTCAGGCCAACAACCCTTCCGAATCTGCGTCTCCGTGGCCGCCGAGGCAGTATAACTCGGCGCGGCGGCACGGGAAAATGGTATCTCGCGCTCTACCCCGGCGACAGTAAGTGTTTGTCGCGAACAGTCCGGTTTCCCCTGATGAGTTGCCTCGTCAAAGCCCACGAACTTTGGATAAGCCGTTACCGTTCGGTTCTGGCCGGCGACGGTATCGCAAAGGGGCGTTATCTCGTCTGCGAGTGTGGCCGGGCGTTAGGCATGGATGGCGTTCATCGACTCGCTCGCAGTATAACCAAGCGCTTGCTGGACTCGGAGATAGTACCGTATTCTCTGCGTCTTATGACGGCGGCGGAATTGGTGCGGATGGACGATAAAAACAGACGGGCAGTGGCGAGAATGCTCTTGTACAAAGAGGATTTCAGAGATGCGCATTTGATCAGCGTCTCGGCCGTCGAGAACGAGCTTCAAAAGATCGACGAGATTTGGGATAACTTAAAAGGAGCTTAAAAAACGGAGGCGTCCGCCAATAGAAAATAGCGGTCAGAGTGTTAATTCTGTTTGCACAAAAAACACCGCCGAAAAGGAGCTAACGACATGGGCATCACCGATAAGAAAATCATCTACCTCAAGTACATCCGCAAGTCGACCGAGAGCGACGACCAGCAGGTGCTTTCGATAGAATCGCAAAACTCAGAACTAACCAAACTCGCCCAGCGCGAAAAACTCGAATTCGCCGACCTGCCGCCGGAATCAAAATCGGCGAAGATGCCCGGAGAGCGGCCCGTCTTCAAAGAAATGCTCAAACAAATCAGAAAGAGCGACGGTATGGGCATACTCTCGTGGCACCCCGACCGTCTTTCAAGAAACGCGCTGGACGCGGCGGAACTGATACATCTTATGGACATCGGCAAACTTCTTGAAATACGCACGCCGTCGTCGGTGTTCATCAACACTCCCAATGACAAATTTTTGCTCAGCATGCTTTGCAGCGCGGCAAAACTCGAGAACGACAACAAAGGCATCAACGTTAAGCGCGGGCTTAAAACGAAAGCCGAGAACGGCTGGTATCCCACCGTCGCGCCGATAGGTTATCTCAACGACCGCCCCAACGATAAAGGAAAGCGTGAAATAAAAGTCGACCCGGAGCGTTTCGACCTTGTTAGAAAAATGTTCGACCTGATGCTTTCGGGCGCATACACTCCGCCTCAAATTCTTACAATCGTCACCGACAAATGGGGCCTGCGCATGCGGAACGGTCATCCGATATGCAGAAGCTCCATTTACAGGATATTCACCGACCCGTTTTATATGGGCATTTTCGAATATCCCCAGGGAAGCGGCACGTGGTATACGGGCAAACACAAACCGATGATAACCGCAAACGAGTTCGACACCATACAGATACGCCTGGGGCGCAAAGGCAAACCCCGTCCGCAAAAATATTTCTTCCCCTTCACCGGCATGGTGACCTGCGGCGAGTGCGGCTCGACTATCGTCGCCGATAAAAAGTGCCATATAATATGCTCCGAGTGCCGTTTCAAGTTCTCAGGCAAAACGGCCACAATCTGTCCCCGCTGTCATACCGCCGTCGAAGATATGAAAAACCCGAAAATCCGCACCTATGTCTACTACGGCTGCACGCACAAGAAAAATCCCGCCTGCTCGCAGCGCGGATGGCTCAGGGCGGAGGATTTGAGGCAACAGGCGGTCGACGTGCTTGAAAGCATAGAGATACCGGAAGTGTTCCACCGGTGGGCGATGAAGCGGCTGCGCAGACACAACCGTCAGGAGACCGAGGCCAGAAACGGAATGCTTTCGGATTTGAAAAGACGGATGGAGGAGTGCAACAAAAAAATATCGGGGATTATCGATATGAGAGCGGCCGGGGAATTAAACGCCGAGGAGTTCGTCGCAAGGAAAGGCGATCTCGTGAAAGAGAAACTGCGGGTCGAAGAACTGATGAACGACAATTTTCACAATGTCGACAAGTGGCTTGAGGCGGCCGAGAGGATTTTTGATTTTGCGCGGGACGCCAGGAAATCCTTTGAGACGGGCGATACCGACACTATGCGCAGGATAATGTCGGCGCTTGGCTCGAACCTGGCGCTGAAGAATAAATCTCTGACGGTAAAAATGGAAAAACCCCTCGAAATTATGGAAAAAATCTCGTCCGGGGTTAAAAAAATTCCAGGCGCGCTCGAACCTGATAATTCGCCTGAAAATATAGAGAAAATCGAGAGGATGTACGCCGAGAGTCCAGTAATACTCCCCGGGGTGGACTCGAACCACCAGCCCTGCGATTAACAGTCGCATGCTCCACCATTGAGCTACCGGGGAATTAGTTGAGACGATAACGGCCGCGCTGCGGTTTTTCCGTCGGAGAAACCGTTTCGGGCGACCGGTTTAAAGGCATTTTCTGATTTTTGCGACGTCTCCTGAAAACGACCTGCTTTTGCGATGATTACAGATTTTTTACAGATTTTGTCGCATACTTATGGTGCGGCCTGTTCAAATTGACAGCGTTATTCTACAAAAAAACGCGGGGAACGGCAAGTGCCGTAGGCGCAATATCTCAATCGCGGCAGGGACTTCGCAAGATATAGCCGCCCACAATCGGACCGGCTTTGGCTTTTCCGCTACCGCCGAGCGTTTCGTCTTTTTTTATTTCATAGAAAGATACGGCGCCGAAAACGAAAACATCTTGAGAATGCGTCTTCTTCTGATTATATTCAGGGCGGCGCAGATTTCAACCCTGTGAAAGTAACGGCTCATGGCCGCCGAAGTCGGATATTTTTTTAAATTAAAGATAAGTTTTAATGAAGGCGCGGCGGGTGAGCAACGCCTCAGGAAAAGTTTTGCGCTCGTACCCTGAGGTTCCGGTTATTTGAACGACCGAGTTTCCGTGGCTGACAGACAAAAAATTCGGCCTTTGATAATTTTGTCATACCGGCTACCGCGGGTCGGAACAACCCATCAACAACTCAGAGCGCGCGAGAATGCGCGAAGCGTCCGCTCAAGAATAGCGGGCGCATGAACCGCCGAAATAAAATTCGCTTCCCCCTGCGCCGGCGATAAGTATATTCCTTCGTCGAGCATATTTTTATGAAACGCCGCGAAAAGTTTTAGATCGCATTTTTTAAGACCGGCATAGTCGTACACTTCATCTCTCGAAAAGAACAAAGAGAACATTGAACCCGCGGAGTTGAACGACAGATAATTTTTTCGCGCTATCGCCTTTAATTCTCGCGCGAAATCTCCGGCGGAGGTGTTTAAGGTCTTATAAAAATCATTTTTCAATATTGACCTTAATACGGCTATCCCCGCCGACATCGCGAGCGGATTGCCCGAAAGCGTTCCCGCCTGATACACCGGCCCCGACGGAGCGAGCATTTCCATTATATCGCCGGCCGCTCCGAAAGCTCCGACGGGCAGCCCCCCTCCTATGATTTTTCCAAGACAAGTTATGTCCGGAGTTATACCGTAATAACCCTGCGCGCCCGCGGGGCCCAGGCGAAATCCAGTGATAACCTCGTCGAATATCAAAAGAGTTCCGTCGGAGCGGGTCATTCTCCTCAAAAATTCGAGAAAACCGTCGCGAGGCGTCACTACACCCATATTGGCCGGCACCGGTTCGACGATAACGGCCGCTATTTTACCTTTGTTGCGGGCGAAGGCATCCCTGACTGCCCGGCAAGAATTGAACGGAACGCTCAGTGTCAGTCCCACGAAATCCCGAGGAACTCCGGCGGAAGAACTTCGGGGCAAATCGCTCAAACCCGAACCGCCGGAAACAAGAAGATGGTCGGCGTGACCGTGGTAACATCCGTCGAATTTCAAAATTATGTTTCTCTTGGTGAAAGCCCTGGCCAAACGTATCGCGCTCATAGCGGCTTCCGTGCCGGAATTCACGAAACGTATTTTCTCTATCGAAGGAACCGCGCCGGTTATTAACTTTGCCAATTCGGTTTCAAGCGTGGTCGGCGCGCCATACGACGAGCCGTTTTCCAAATCCCGACGCACGGCACGATTGACATTCGCGGCATTATGTCCGAGTATGTGAACGCCCCATGACATGCAATAATCCGTATACGCGTTACCGTCGACGTCGGTAAGCTCGGCGCCGCGCGCTTTTTTGACAAACAGAGGATTCCCGCCGACACTCGTGAAAGCTCTGACGGGGCTGTTCACTCCGCCGGGTATATATTTTAGCGCATCCCGAAATGCCGATTTTGATTTTGCGACTATTCTTCGTGCCGTTGAGTTTCGCATAAATCTTTCAGTCCCTTAATTTGCCCAATACCTCCGGCGTAAAATAGGATATTATTCTGTCGGCGCCGGCGCGTTTTATTGACGTTAAAACCTCATGGATGATATCCGCGCGGACGAGGTTCTCGTCGACGGCGCGGCGCAGCATCTGATATTCGCCCGAAACGTTATAAGCCGCTATGGGTATCTTAAAACGCGCGCGGGCTTTGGCTATGACGTCGAGATAACTCAGGGCCGGTTTTATTATAACGCTGTCGGCGCCCTCATCGACGTCGGCGGCGATTTCATCCATCGCTTCGTCGACGTTGGCAGGATCCATCTGATAACTTTTTCTGTCGCCGGATTTCGGCGCGCAAGCGGCGGCCACTCGAAACGGCCCGTAAAAATTAGACGCGTATTTGGCGGCGTACGACATTATTTTCACGCCGCCTAAACCGTTTGCCGTCAGAGCTTTTTTGATGTAGTGCACCCGGCCGTCCATCATATCCGACGGCGCCACGACGTCGGCGCCGGCGCGGGCGTGGCTCAACGCGATTTCGGCAAGGACTTCGCACGTCCCGTCGTTGTCGCCTGTATGGCAGTGACCGTCGGACGTGTAGGAGCAAAGACACACATCGGTTATGACTTCAAGCAAAGGATGGTATTTCTTTATCAAAGGGACGGCTTTCTGCACAATACCATCGGGCGAATACGCCTGCACTATCCCTTTTTCCGACGGGACGCCGAACAACAGAATCGCCTTCAAACCATTCTCGGCCAAAAGCGGCAGTTCGTCGAGCAAACGGTCGACGGAATACCTGAAAACGCCCGACATCGACGAAATTTCCATCGATAAGTTCTTGCCGCGCACAAGGAAAACCGGCCAGATGAAATCTTTTCTCTTAAGGAAGGTCTCTCTGTGGCGCAGCCGCGTGTCTTCGTCAATCCTGCGGGGGCGGAACCGTTTGAACATTTGCTGTGTAACCTCTTTGAGATAATTTTTCGGCCGTATGCCGGCCATAAACATAAATGACGAGATGCCGCGGGATTTTTTTATATATTTTGAAAAATGCGTCCACCGTCGAAGAACTGCTGAATACCACGCCCGAGAAAGACCCGAGATTCATCCGGGGACGGCGCTTTAGTATTGTATTATACACCACTTTTTTCTCGACGAAAGGCAGTTTATGGATTGCGTTATGGGACAAGTCGGAACAGGGGTAGAGTATTTTTTTAAGGCCGGATTTTTTCATCGCCACCGCAAGGACGTCAGAGTCGGGAAATGGCGACTCCTTATCGACGGAATATCCGGCCTTTGATAATTCCTTCGACGTATGACGTCCTATGCTGATGACTGCGATATCGTCGGGTATAATTTTGACGGCACAAAAAAATCTCACCGCCGAGCGACTTGTAAAAACTATTCCGTCATAGGCGCTCATATCCGCGTCGAAAGCGACCGGCCGGGTTTCTATCAAAGGATAATTTATCAGCCGTCCGGGAACGAAACACTCATACGGATCAAGCCCTGTAAAAAGAATCTTGTCGCGGCTGACGGACATCCCCGCGGTTTTGCCGACGATAACCGTAAGTGGTGATTTTTGCCGTGCCGAAGCCATATTTTTTATGTCAGTCACCGTCACTTTTTCGTCGGGAAAATCCGCCTTGTGCACAAGAGCAACGGGAGTATCGCCGTCGAATCCGCGTTTTATCAGCGAGTTTTTCACTTCGCCTATATTCGACGCCGCCATATAAAAAACGATTGTTTCGGCTTCTTTCCCTATCGGTCGGGTCAGAATATTTTTCGCATGATGACCGCTTAAAAAATTTACGCTGCGACTTATGCCGCGCATAGTCAGCGGCGCCCCGCAAGACGCTGCCGCGCATTGGGCGGACGTGACTCCCGGAACGATTTCAACGTCGACATGACGTTCTCTGAGATATAAATATTCCTCGCCGCCTCGTCCGAATATGAAGGGGTCGCCGCCCTTAAGCCGGGCGACAACCTGTCTTTTAGCCGTCGCCGCCGTATGAAGCATGGCGTTTATCTCGTCCTGCGACAAGATATATTTCCCCTTCCTCTTGCCGACGTAAACCTTCCGGCAGCGATATTCGTCGAGCATTTCTTTATCTATGAGGTCGTCGTAAAATATCACGCCCGCATGTTCAAGAATGTTTTTCGACCGGATAGTGAGAAGGTCGCGTCCGCCACAACCCGCGCCGATTATGTATACCTTGCCCCAAGTCGTCCGAGCGTCTATTTTGCCGAAAAGCGCTTTAAGGTCGGCGCGCGTCTTTTTTGCGACGACGGCCAGCATACCCTGCAACGGATGCGTCTCAAACGGTAATTTCTCCGCCGCTTTCGCCGCCAAACCGAGCCGCTCCAGCGCGCAGGTCGCGACGACAAGAGCGTCCAGTATGCCTTTGTCGACGAGAGACAATCTCTCCTCGATGGTTCCCCGCGCGGAAACGACTTTCAAATCCGGTCGTATTCCGAGCAACTGTTCTTTTCGCGAAGCCGAACTCGCGCCGATTTTGGCATTCCGGGGAAGTTTTCTTAAGGTGAGATTTCCGCGCGACACGAGAGAATCCGACGAGTCGCGCCCTCGCGTGAGCGCAATTATCTCAATACCGTCTCTGAGACGGAACGGCACATCTTTGGCGGAATGAACGGCGACGTCGGCGCGGCCGGAAAAAACCGCAGTGTCAAGCTCGCGCGTAAAAAAATCATCCGGCACTTTTGACGAGGATAAAGGTATTTTTTTATTCTTGTCGCCGATAGTGTCCACGGCAATAATTTTATGCGGCAGGGCGGGGAAACATCCGGATACTTCCCGCGTTTGAGCGAGAGCCAGCGGGCTTTTTCTCGTGATGATTTTGATTGCCGGTTTTAGCATCGGGGATGGTTTAACGCGCGCGGCGCCGGAGATATTCTTTGACGGCGTTTCTCGTCGCCACGGATTTTTTTACGTTTTTTCCGTCGGAGGACACGGCCACGCTCACGCGACCCGTTTTATATATCGCCGGCGATATAAAATCGCAGTTCGCCGGATCGTCGGCGACGTTGGCAAGGATTTTCCTTTTGCGGGCGGCGGCGGCGACCGCGGTATTGAGCTCGCCGTCGTTGGTGCAGGCATATACGAGCGCCGCGCCGTCTAAATCACGGTTCACAAACGGCCTCAGACGGCACTCAGCCGCAGCGCGGCGTATTTCGCCGAGAATGTAAGGCGCCACGACGACAATGTTTTTCGTAAATCGCTTAAGCGTTTTTATCTTCTGACGGGCGACGGTCCCGCCGCCGACAACCAGTATTTTTTTTCCGGCGATATTCAGCGCCACAGGGAGAAACTTCATAAGTAGTATTCAAGAATTATATCTTTGGCCTTAAGCAGTTTCAAAATGCCGGAGACGGCCGCCTCCGGATTTTTCCGCGCCGGAATTTCAAGGTCGACGGGGTACCGGTCGAAATTATTTTCGCCGACGTTTATTACGAGTATTTCGTGGGGTTCGTTGAGGAATTTGAGTTTCTCGACGTCGTAATCGTCGGCGTCGTCAACGGTCGTTATAAATATCATACCGGCGTCGGTCATTATGCGGGCGAGTTCCCCCAGGCGACGGACGCGCTCGTCGGGGTCGCCCGCTATATCAGCATCGAGGCCTTTATGAATATTCGCCATGCCGAGATAATAGGCGTTATACTCGCGCACAAAAAGTTCTTTTTCAAGCGCTTTGGCCATATCTCTTTTCCCGACACCGGCGCCGCCCGTTATTACTATGAACTTTGATTTGTGTTTTTGCCGCTGTTCTCGCCGTTCGGGCGATATCAAACCCTTTTCCCAGATACCCTCGCGCTCACGGACATGTCGCTTGAGTATCGAATCTTCGGACGTGTAATTTTCGACGATAACGCCACCGCCGGCGATTTCGTAATTGTCTACGATGACGAATCTGCCGGTGCCTTCGTTTTCCGCCGCCGCATCGAAGGCCAGCGGCTTCGACGTTTCAAGCACGCATTCCGCCACGTCGTGACGGTCCACCTGCTGTTTGCCGGCTATCGTGCTCAAGTCCGAAGCGTCTATGACCTGGACTACCTCGGCAAGCCGCACGGCGGCGTTGGCCGTAGCGAGTTTTAGTTTGTAGTTTTTGTCTTTTATCATCGGAGCGCGGCCGACCCAGAATATGTTCGCCTTGAATCTGGATCCGACCTGCGGCTGCCGCTCGACGGCCTTCGCCATGATGTCGCCCGGGCGGATGTATATCTGGGTCGCAAGCGTAAAGCCCGCGGCCTCGAGCGCGCGAGCCGAAGTTTTGGCCGGAGCGTTGAACACCTCCGCGGATTTTATGAATGTCTTCTTGCGCGACGGCAGAAAAATTACCTCGTCTCCGACGGAAACCGAACCCGAATCCACCGTGCCCGCGACGATTCTCCTGTCATCGCCGCCGCGCGTGAACTTGTAAACATCCTGCACCGGAAAACGAAACGGCCTGCCGGCGATGTCCCCGGCACACTCGAACAAATCAAGCTGCTTCAGGACGGTCGGGCCGGTATGCCACGGCATATGTTTCGAGAGCGACGCGATATTATGCCCCTCTCTGGCGCTGATGGGAATGAAGCCCGTGGGAGATACATTTATGCGCGCAAGAAATGCGGAGTACTCATCGCGTATTTCGTTAAATACCTTTTCGTCGTATCCGACCAAATCCATTTTATTGACGAGCACCGAAACCTGCCGGACTCCGAGCATCGAAACCATGTGGCCGTGACGCTTGGAGTTTTCCTGTATTCCTTCGCGGGCGTCTATCACGAGCAACGCGGCTTCGGCGCGGGCGGCTCCTGTTATCATATTTTTAAGAAACTCGATGTGGCCGGGAGCGTCTATTATAATATAATCTCTTTTTTCCGTCTTAAAAAAACTCCGGGCGGTGTCTATGGTAATCCCCTGCGAGCGTTCGTCTTTGAGGGCGTCCAGAAGAAAAGCGTACTCGAAAGGCCGTGAGTTCCGGCGGCACATTTCTTTGACCTGATCGAGTTTTCCGTCGGGCAAAGAGCCCGTATCGGCCAGAAGCCGCCCTATTACCGTGCTCTTGCCGTGGTCTACGTGACCCACTATAACTATATTCATACGCTCTCTGGCGATGTTTGACATATTTTTTCCTTTACATATATCCGTCGCGGCGAAGAGTTTCAAGACCGCCGCCGTCTTCTTTGTCCTGCTCCCTGCCCGATCTCTCGGCTATATTGACGAATTGCCCCGTGCGCAGTTCTTCGACGATATCGCGGGGATTGCGCGCCCGCGAAGCCACCGGTTTCGTGCACGGAGCGCATCCGAGCGACCGGTAGCGGTGCCCGGTGCCATCATCGAAATAAAGCGACACGACCGGTATTTTTTCTCTGTCTATGTATTCCCAGATATTAAGTTCCGTCCAGTCGAGCAACGGATGAATGCGCACGTGAGTCCCGGGCGCAAAATCCGTCTTGTACTGGTTCCAGAACTCCGGCGGCTGGTCTCCGACGTCCCACTCGTTATTTTCGTCCCTGGGCGAAAAATATCTCTCCTTTGAACGGCTGCCTTCCTCGTCGGCGCGCACGCCGGCTATAACGCCGGTGTAGGGCTCTTTATTTTCGTCGGGCGCATATTTTTTTAAGTTATGGTCCATTCTGTAACGCGGCCAGTCGCCGGAAAGCGTGTGTTTGAGCGCTTCGCTTTTAAGGTTCCTGCAGCAGGCGATTCGGTCGGTATTTCCGTCGGGAAAAGTCAGTTTTGCGTCGAGCGCGGCCTTATTCTGTCCGTAAATCATGTCCAGCCCCCACTCAACGGCCAGACGATCCCGATAGATTATCATCTCAGGAATTTTATAATGAGTGTCTATGTGAACGAGCGGCAGCGGCACGTGTCCGAAAAACGCTTTTCTGGCAAGCCACAAAAGCACGGTGGAATCCTTGCCGATGGACCAAAGCATGCACAGATTTTTGAAGTTTCTGTACGCCTCGCGCAATATATAAACGCTTTGCGATTCCAATCTGTCGAGATTATCCATATTCAATCGCTCCGTTTCATTTTTTCCGTCGACGCGTTGCCCGCGTGCAACCCGCATTCCTTGGCCGCGCCGGACGTTTCCCACCACCACCGTCCGGCTCGGAAATCCTCGCCGGGTTTTACCGCTCTTGTGCAGGGCGCGCAGCCGATGCTTGTATAGCCCCTGTCGCGGAGTTTGTTGTAGGGGACATCGTTTTTTTTGATGTAATTCCACACGTCATCGCCGGACCAGTCGGCCAGCGGATTAACCTTAAAGAGTCCGAAGTTTTCGTCCCACTCGATTTTTTGAATCAGTTCCCTGCTGTTTGACTGTTCTTTCCTCAATCCGCATATCCACGCTTTGAGGTTTTTCAGTTTTTTCTCAAGAGGTTCGACTTTCCTCACGCGGCAGCAGAGTTTCCTTTTTTCGGGACTTTCATAAAACAGATTTTCGCCGTGCTCCGTTATCATTTTTTCGACGGAAGCCGGGTCCGGCCGCACGATTTCGATATTTATCGAATAACGTCTCTGTGTCGCATCCAGAGTATCGAAGGTCTCGATGGGCAAACGCCCCGTATCGAGCGTGAATATCCGCGCATTTTTGCCGGCTTTCGCGAGCATATCCGTAAGCGCCTGGTCCTCGGCGCCGAAACTCGTGGCCAGAGCGACCGAATCCCGCCCGAACTTTTCTATCGCCCACGAAACGATAACTTCGGCGGATTTGTCTCTTATTTCCGTTGCGAGAGATTCGACATCGCTCTTGTTCATATATTGTAATCTATCGGTCTTATCCTGCGCCCGAATTTTATTTTATCCCACACCCGCTCGTGGATATAATACAATAGCGGCTTTGTGAATATCTCGACGAGCCCTACCGAAATCGCCACCCTTATTCTGCCCGTAATGGCAAAAGTGATGGCGGTCGTGTATAAAGTGCTGACGGCGCGATGGGAGAACGCCTTAAAAACGCTGCGCTTTCTTTCTTCTATCATATATCAACCCTTTTTTATCACGATTTTTACCGTCGAGCCCGAATCCTGTTCCTCGACGATGATGTGGCCCTCGCCCTCGACACTGCGGGGGACGTTAGCCGCGGGCTCTCCCTCGTCGAGAATAACTTCCAGCAGTTCGTCTTTTTGAAGAGCGGCCAGCGCGATTTTCGTTTTTACGAAGTTCATCGGGCAGGCGACGCCCCTTAAATCCAGCGATTTTTTGAGTTTTGATTCCATTTTGTAACCTCCGGAAACATGAAAGTGGTCAGTGTTTGGTGATTAGTGGATAGAGGTCTTGCGGTTTTACCGACCACTATTCACTACTCACTATTTACTATTCGCTCTCCTATACGCCGCCGGAAAATCGAACGACGAATCCATACTTTTGTAAAGTTCGTTTATGTGAGTCAGAAATTCCCGTGCCGATGCGACATCCGCCGCGCGCCTTGCGGCGGCATCCCCGGCCTTTTTGTCGTCGGACGATGTCTCGCCGCTCAAAGCGTCGTAAAAAAATTTAAGTTCGCCGTATCTCGACGGCGAAATGCCCGCGTCGACAAAATGTTTACTGAAATCCGCGAAGGCCTCGGCGGCGGTTTCAGGGTCGGCGCCTTTGACGACGAGAAGCGCTCTGGCCGAATAGAAAACGGCTTTTTTTATTTCGTCGACGGAATAAGCCGCAGAGGCGTTATCCAGCGCGATTTTTGCGTCGATAAGGTCGGACTCTATCATATCGAGAATGCCCGCGCCGCATTCTCCGGGCCCGGTGCCCTCAAGCGAAAACTCATCGTCTCTGCCCCAGTCGACGTAGAAATTTCTGTCTTCGCCGTACGACGGCACGCGCGTATGTTTCGGCGCTATATCGCCGGCGATACCCGCCGCATATTTACCGACGACGGCGGCTGCCGCGTCCCCATCGGAGAACTTTTGAGCGAGCGCGGACAGAAACTCTTTTAAGAAAGCCGGCATGTTTCGCGCCGGTATTAAAATTCCCGTGTCGCGGGCAAAGGACACTTTGCCTTCCGCGACGCCTCCTCCGACGAGGAGTTTATAAAACGGCGCAGGCCGGTTTTCGATTCTTCTGACCATCCCGTGAAAAGACACAAGCCCCAGCGGATGACGGGCGCAGGCATTCGGGCAGCCGTTTATTTTAATGTTGATTCCTTTAAATATATGTTCCATGGGACGAAAAGATTTAAGCGTCATTTCCAGCTCCCGCGCCAGAGCGGGCGAGTTCAAAAGACCCAGATTGCATGTCGCCGCGCCTTTGCAGGCGGTTATGTCCAGGAGCGTATCGGGATAAAGAAAATCGTACGGCGCGTTTTCCGGCGACGTCTTCAGCGCGTCTTTCAGCCCGACGAATAACTTGTGGACGTCGTCTTTTCTTACGTTCGTTATGTATAGGTTCTGATTCTGCGACACGCGAAGTTCCGTCGCGTCGCCGAACGATTCCGCCAGCGCGGCGATTTTTTCGGCGAACGCCGCGTCTATGTCGCCCCGCGGAATTCTCAGTTTCACCGCGACGAAACCTTCCTGCTTTTGCCCGACGGTATTAAACTCAAGAAAATCGCGATAATCGTCGCCGTCCTCTGCGTCGCTTCCACGCGACGGACCTTCGGCCGAGGCGCTTGCGAACCCTGCGTTTCTTAAATTATCGACGGTGCGCGCGACTTTAAGCGCTTTTATTTCGTCAGCGTAATATTTTCTGAAAGTGTCGAAGCCGATATCCTGTATCAAGAATCTCAGACGGTTGCGGTGCTTGTTTCTTCTGTCGCCTCTTTTATAGAAGACGCTCTTTACGGCCTCGGCGACGTATCCGGCGTCTTCCGCCGGCACGAACTCCTCCAGAACCGCGCCTTTTGCGGAATGCGCTCCCATACCTCCGCCGGCCCATACGCGATAGCCGGACGCGGCGTCTTTCGTCGAAGCGATAAAGCCCGCGTCGTTAACTCTGCATCCGGCGCAGTCGATATCGCACCCGGAAAAAGCCATCTTTAATTTGCGCGGAAGGGTGTATGAGTCGTCCTCGGCGATAAGCCGCTCCGTCAGAGCGACGGCGTCGGGCCGCACGTCGAATATCTCGTCTTTGCAGACACCCGCCAAAGCGCAGACCGTGATATTTCTTATGGTATTTCCGCCGCCGCCGCGCGAAGACAAATCGTAATCGGCCAGATACTCGTGTATCTTTATTATGTCTTCGGCGCGGACTTCGTGAATCTGAACGTCCTGCCTTGTCGTCAGATGAAGCGAGGCGTTGCCGTATTCTTTGGAGCAATGGGCCAAAGCGCGGAGTTGCAACGGAGTCAGAGTGCCGCCGGCGACGCGGATTCTGGACATAAAGAGTTTGCCGCCGCGGTGGCTGTAATTTCCCCACGGCACGCGCACGCCGGTAAACCGCGCCCAGGACGTCGCGCCGGATATGAAATCGCGCACGGCATCGCCGTATTTGCCGATTTGGCTCTTTATAGAATCCGGAAGTTTGAACATAATTTGCGCTCTCGCGGGCCCGTCACAGGGCGGTTAAATCCTCGTTACTGACTTCTCCCGATACGATACGGAACGCCTTTATCGAGCGAACTCCCGATGCCAGCGACGCTATGACATAAACTATGCCCGGGTCGCAGGCCAGGCGTATGTCTTCCTCAGACGGACGAGCGGGCGTGGCCGGATGCGTGTGATAAACCGCCAGAATCCCGAGTCCCGCATTTCTTGCGCGGCGCATGACGTCGAATTGTTCTTTGGGGTCCATCGTGAAATGCTCGGCGCTTCGCTCGGTATTTTTTATCGGATAATCTTCCGTCGCCGTATCGCCGCTTCCCGCGATATAGCCGCATATTTCAACGGGGGCTTCCGCTTCGCCCCGCGCGAATATCCGCCCGATTAAATCTTTTTTTATTTTCATATTTCTCCGCGTTTTCTCACCATACTGTCATTCCCGCCCATTATGTCATTCCCGCGAAAGCGGGAATCCAGACGCCGTTCCTGTGTAAACGGGAATCCAGAATTTAAAGTTATAGTAGATTCCCGATAACGACCCCCGATAAAGACATTCGAGGGCAGGCATTCGGGAATGACATTTTTGGGACAGACCCCCGCAAAGAACAAATATACCGGAGTAAAATTTTTTCATTTCCGTTTCAAATCGCAAGACGCCTGTTCGTAGTCCTTCAACTCTTTTATCGTCGGAGAATCGCCGCAGACGGGACATTCGGGATCGCGCTTTATGTTGACAGTCCGAAAATCCATCGTGAAGGCGTTGAATATAAGAAGCCGCCCGCTCAGCAGTTCACCCTTTCCCGTCAGAAATTTAAGCGCTTCGGCGGCCTGAATGGTTCCGAGCATTCCGGCGACGGCTCCCAGCACTCCCGCCTGCGAACAAGTCGGAACGGCGTCGGGCGGAGGAGGCGCCTTGAAAACGCACCGGTAGCACGCCTGCCCCGAAACGTACGTCATTGTCTGGCCGTCGAAACGCAAGATTCCGCCGTGCGAAAAGGGTTTGAGCGACATGACGCAGGCGTCGTTTATCAGAAACTTCGCCGGAAAATTGTCCGTGCCGTCTATGACGAAATCATAGTCCTTTATCACGTCGGTTATGTCCGCGGCGGAAACCCTTTTTTGATAAGTTCTCACTTCGACGCGAGGGTTTATGAGTTTTATTTTTTCGGCAGCGGAAACGACCTTGGCGCGGCCGACGTCGGGCGTAAAATGGATGACCTGACGCTGAAGATTGGTTACGTCCACATTGTCGCCGTCGACGATACCGATGGTTCCTACGCCGGCGGCGGCAAGATAAAGCGCCGCAGGCGCCCCCAGA
The DNA here is from genome assembly GCA_002841695.1 of Elusimicrobia bacterium HGW-Elusimicrobia-1. NCBI lineage: Bacteria > Pseudomonadati > Elusimicrobiota > Elusimicrobia bacterium HGW-Elusimicrobia-1. The sequence goes on from PHAN01000005.1 coordinate 67,819, forward strand.
CCTCCGGCGCCTATTATCAGGATTTTGCCGGCGATTATCTTTTCCTGCCCCTCGACGCCGATGTCTTTTAGGATTATGTGCCTGCTGTATCTTTCGATTTGTTCGTCGGTAAGCATATAATCAGTTCTCCAATGCCTGAGCGATGTCGGCTGTTATATCCTCGATGTCTTCTATGCCCGAAGAAATCCTCACAAGAGTGTCCGGCACACCCATTTCGATACGCAAATCCGGCGGATACTCGCAGAATATAGTCGACGCCGGATGTATGGCCAGGGTCTTGTTGTCGTTGATGTTGGTGGCGCGCCTCACGAGTTTGAGCTTGTCCAGAAACGAAAAACACTCTTTTTTCGACGACAACTCGAAGGTCAGCATTGCCCCGCATTTTGCGCCGAACTGCGCCGCGGCGACTTTGTAAAACGGCGAACTTTCAAGTCCCGGATAGTTCACGCGGACGACTTTTCCGTTGCCTTCAAGAAACTTTGCGACGGCCAGAGTGTTGGCGCACGACTTGTCGGCCCTCATGGCCAGCGTTTCGAGCCCCACGCTTTGCAAATACGCGTTGTGCGGCGACAGACACGCGCCGAGATTGCGGTAAACTTCGCGTTTAAGTTTGGTGATGAACGTAAAAGGCCCCTGCTTTTTGGCGTCGGCGGCGAGTTTGGGTATGCGCCGCCAGTCGTATGTGCCGTGGTCTATTATGATTCCTCCGACGGACGTCGCGCCGCCGGAAATATATTTCGTGCTCGACAGCGCCTCGACGTCAACGCCGAAGTCCCTCGCGTTAAATAAATAAATCGGCGTGACCGTCGTGTCGCACATAAGAAGTATTCCGTGTTTTTTGGCGATGAGCGACAGCGCTTTTGCGTCGGCGACTTCGAGCTGCGGATTCGTTATCGTCTCAAAATAAATCGCGCGGGTGTTTTCGTCTATGAGCTTCTCGACGGTTTCGGGGCGGGAAAAATCGGCGTATCTGGTTTCGAGTCCCCATTGTCCGAGCGTATTTTTGAAAAGCGAAAAAGTGTTGCCGAATATGTATTTCGTCGTGATTATGTTATCGCCTTTTTGGGCGATGTTCATAACGGTGTCGGCTATCGCGGCCATTCCCGACGAAACGGCCGCCACGGCGAACGCCCCCGAAACATTTTTAATCTTTTGTTCGAGATGCTCGACGGTGGGGTTCGTAATCCTCGAATAAACATGCCGCGGCTTGCGCCCCATAAAAGCGTCTTCGATGTCCGAGGCGCTGTCGAACTCGAAAGTCACGGAATCGTAAACCGGAAAGTTAAGCGCTCCGTGCGCGTCCTTCTTCAAAAAAGGCGCGTGAATGGCTTTGGTCGTAAATCCCATTATCTCCCCCCGCCCATAAAATATAAAAAATCTATTTCGTCATTTTCTTTTACGACGGTGGAGCCGAAATTATCGCGCTTTACAAACTCGCCGTTTAGTTGAACGCTCACCATATCGGGCATCTCGACTTTGTTTAACGCAAGCAACGCCGCCACGGTAACGCCATCCGCGATTTCCTGCGGGTTTCCGTTAACTTTGATTTTAGGCATATCATCTCCCTATATAATGAGATTGTTGAAAAAGTCCACTTGGCCGTCATTGCGAGGAATGTAATGACGAAGTAGGGACGGGTCGCGACCTGTCCCTACCAAAACGGCGGGGTCGCAATGACAAAACTACGAGTTTTTTCAATGGTCACATAATAACAATGTCTATCGAAATAGTAATCTTAAATATTAAAAAAAATGGGCTGCTATATATTGTACTCAATCGCCCCGTGCGGCTCCATTTTGTTCGCCTCGGTTACCATATCCTGAAACGTGGTTTTATCGACGATATCATTGGTCTTTTCGCGCACTTCGGCCCAAACTTTCTTAAAAGCGCACCTGCTCTCGAAACCGCATTTGAGATATGCCGAACAACTCACGCAGGCAATCGGCGCGGTCGTTCCGTCCATAAGCCGCACTATTTCTCCCAAAGTGATTTCGGAAGGATGCTTGGCCAAAGATACTCCGCCTCTGGGACCGCGAACCGTTTTGATATATCCCGATCTCTTCAAAATAATTATGATCTGCTCCAGAAACTTCTCCGGTATATCCTGACGTTTGGAAATATCTTTTATACGCTCGATACCTTTGTTGTGCGTCGCCGCCAAATCGAGAATTATTTTAAGAGCGTAGTCACCCTTGAACGATATCCTCATACTAAATCCTCAAAAAGCCATGTCGATAAATAACGCTCCCCCGAATCGGGCAGTATGACGACGATTGTTTTGCCTTTGTTTTCCACCCTTGAGGCGACTTCCAGGGCGGCGCACATTGCCGCGCCGCTTGAAATTCCGGCGAGAATTCCCTCTTCTTTGGCGAGTCTCACGGTCATAGCGCCGGATGCGGCGTCGTCGACGCGTATAATCTCATCGACGATTCCGCGGTTCAACACCGACGGCACAAAACCCGCGCCGATACCCTGAATTTTATGCGGCCCGCAAATTCCTCCCGAAAGAACCGGCGACGCCTCCGGCTCGACCGCCACTATTTTTATTTCCGGATTTTTCTTTTTAAGTCCCTCGCCTGCGCCGGTGATTGTTCCGCCCGTGCCGACGCCGGCCACGAAAATATCGACTTTACCGCCGGTATCGTTCCAGATTTCCTCGGCGGTGACGGTCATGTGAATCGCGGGGTTGGCGGGATTATCGAATTGCTGAAGCACGACGCTGCCCGGCGTATGCGCGGCAAGTTCGCGGGCTTTATCGATGGAACCCTGCATACCTTTGTGACCTTCGGTCAGGACGACTTCGGCGCCGAAGATTTTAAGTAATTGCCTTCTTTCTATACTCATCGTTTCGGGCATCGTCAATATAAGTTTATATCCGCGCGCGGCGGCCACAAAAGCCAGAGCGATGCCCGTATTGCCGGATGTCGGCTCGATTATCGTAGAGCCCTTTTTAAGAACTCCGCGCTTTTCGGCATCGTCAACCATAGAGACACCTATTCTGTCTTTTAAGCTTGAAAGCGGATTGAACGATTCAAGTTTTGCCAAAACTACGGCTCCGGAGCCCTTTGAAAGCTTGTTGATTTTTACAAGGGGCGTGTTGCCGGTTGTTTTTGTAACGTCGTCGAATATGCGTTGCATTTTTAACCTCTCAACCGAGACAAAAATATATAGTCGACTTTGTTTATCGACTTTGTATGTATATTATAACATTTGGTAAAAGGTTTTGTCAAGTGGGTTGTAAAATGCGTTTTTCGGAAAATCGGGGCGGGTAAAAGTCCGGAGGGCACAAGCGCCGGCAATTTCAGACGGAAGATTTTTTACATTAACGGTCGCGGGCCCCGCCATTGAGCCGCCGGAGAAAAACGATGGCGCCCGACGAGGGCTCCGCGAAATGCGGCGGAGATTTACGGCTGAGATTCGAGTTTCAGCAATTTCTCCCAGTTCGCGTCGACTTCCGCCTGGACGGATTTAAGAAGTTCGGCGTTGTCGGGACGGAACAAATGTTTGAAACGCGCCTGAGGTTTCAGGAATACGTCTATGGGTAGTTTTTCTTTGGGCTTGCGGCTGATTTTATATTTCCCGTTTTCGACTTCGTAAATCGGCCACATGCAGGTCTCTACGGCCAAGCGCCCCAGTTCCGTCGTGATTTCCGGCGGATATCCCCACCCGAGCTGACACGGCTGCAGAATGTTTATGAACGTGGGTCCGTCGACGGCCAACGCTTTCTGGACCTTCGTCATAAAATCGTTCCAGTGACCCACCACGGCCTGCGCAACATAAGCCATATTATGCGCGACCATTATTTTCGTGAGATCCTTTCGGAAATTGGTCTTGCCCTGTTTAACATTTCCCACGGGCTCGGTCGTGGTGTGCGCGCCGCGCGGAGTGGCGCTCGAACGCTGAACGCCGGTATTCATATACGCCTCGTTGTTGTAACAAATATAGAGCATTCTGTGACCGCGCTCGACGGCTCCCGATAAGGACTGAAATCCTATATCATAAGTTCCGCCGTCTCCGCCGAAAGTTATAAATCTTATGTCGTCTTTTATCTTTCCCTGACGTTTGAACGATTTGTATGCCGCTTCCATTCCGGAGCAAGTCGCCGCGGCGTTCTCGAAGGCCGAGTGAAACCAGTTCACTTTCCACGACGAGTAGGGAAAAATCGTCGTTGCGACTTCCAGACACCCGGTTGCGTTCGCCACAACGACGGGAGTGTCGGCCGCCAAAAGGGCCTGACGCGCCATTATCCCTGCGCCGCAGCCGGAGCACAGGCGGTGTCCGCCGGTAAAAAGTTCCTGCTTTTTCGCGATTTCTTTGAGATTAGCCATTATTTTTCCTCTCGATGACGCGCGATTGAATCCCGCGCGATGTCAGTCGATTATTCTTCCCTCAGATTTATGAAGTTAAATAGATTTGCCGCGGAACCGGTCTTTGAAACAGCGGACAAGTCGTCGTAAACTTTTTCGATATGCTCCGGCACTATGTCCCTTCCGCCCAGGCCGTAAACGTAAGAAACCGCCGGGATTTTTATTCCGGAAGAGTAGAGCGCCGACGTAATATCGGTGTAGATCGGCGGGCCGAAAGCGTTCGCCGAATCGGCGCGGTCAAGAATCGCCACGGCTTTAAGATTTTTGATGGCCGCGACAATTTCCTTCCACGGAAACGGCCTGTAAACGCGAATTTTAAGCAGCCCTGCTTTAACTCCGCGGGTTCTGAGGTCGTCGACCACGGTTTTTGCCGTGCCGCAGGCCGAGCCGATGGCGATTATCGCCGTTTCGGCGTCGGACATTTTGTACGACTCGAAAAACCCGTATTCGCGGCCGAATTCTTTTTTGAAAGCGGCGGCAACTTCGGCTATCACCGGCAGCGAGCGTTCCATGGCGGCGGCAAGTTGTCTGCGGTGCTCGAAATAATAATCTTGAAGATCCACCGCGCCCAGCGTGTAGGGATTTTTTATATCGAGCAGATAACGCGAGGGATTATAATCGCCGACGAACTTTTTGACCTCGTCGTCGCCGAGCATCTCTATGGCTTCCATGCAATGGCTTATTATGAACCCGTCGGTCATAACCATCGCCGGAAGTTTCACGCGCCCGTCCTCGGCGATTTTAACGGCCGCAATGAGATTGTCGTAGGCCTCCTGAGAATTTTCGGAATAAATCTGTATCCATCCGGCGTCGCGGGCGCCCATAGTGTCGGAATGATCCCCGTGAATGTTCAAAGGGGCCGAGAGCGCGCGATTGACGACGGACATCGTTATGGGCAGACGAAGGCCCGACGCGATATAAATCATCTCCCACATAAGGGCAAACCCTTGAGACGACGTGGCCGTCATGGCGCGGGCCCCGGCGGCCGAAGCGCCGATGCAGGCCGACATGGACGAGTGCTCGCTCTCGACTGGAACAAACTCGGTTTTCACCAGCCCGTCCGCGACAAACTGCGAGAATATCTGCACGATTTCCGTCGACGGCGTAATGGGGTAGGCCGCCACCACGTCGGGATTTATCTGGCGCATGGCCTCGGCCATGGCCTCGTTGCCGGTCTTTGCGACTAAATTCTTTTTGGTTGCTGTCGTCATTATATTTCTCCCGAAGATTATTTTTCCATCTTGAGCGCCGAGGCCTTGGGCGGACATTCTTTGGCGCATATTCCGCAGCCCTTGCAATGGTCGTAGTCGATTCCGGCGACCTTTCCGTCTTTAAGAATTATCGCGGCGTCGGGACAATTTATCCAGCAGAACATACACTGAATGCATCTTTTTTCGTCCCAGACCGGCTTTTCGGAACGCCACGAGCCCGTCTTAAACTTTGCGGCGGTGCCGGCTTCAAGAATGTCGCCTTCGGGCAAACTCTTCCACCCGGGCTTAGTTTCGGTTACCTTTTCGGCTTTGCTCATAATTATTTCACCTCGTCGTAAGCTTTTTTTATGGATGCCATATTGCCCTCGATGACTTGCGGCTTGTGGCGGAATTTTTTGGTCAGTTTCTTGCGAGTGTCGTCAAGAATATCGTCAAGAGACAATCCTTCGATGATTTTAACGAGCGCGCCGAGCATCGGAGTGTTCGGGATTGGAAGGCCGATGGTATCGCGGGCAATCTTGGTGGCATTTATGACATGAACCTGCGAAGGTTTAAGACCCAATGTGGCGGCGACATCCTCTTTGGTTCGCTCGGTGTTGACTATTATTACGGCCTCAGCGCCCATGCCCGCAGTCACATCAATAGGCCCCATAAGAGTTTCGTCGAGCACGATGACGTATTTAGGATTGGTGATGGCGCTGTGAATCAGGATCGGATGATCGCTTATTCTGTTGAATGCCTGCACGGGAGCGCCCATTCTTTCGGGACCGTACTCGGGAAACGCCTGAATATATTTTCCCGTCGATAAAACCGCTTCGCCGAAAAGAAGCGCGGCGGTCTTGGCCCCCTGTCCGCCGCGTCCGTGCCAACGGATTTCGATGATTTTTTCGCTCATTTGCGTTTTCTCCTATAAATTAGCAATCAGAATTCGGCGGGGAGGGGGCGGGGGATTTTTTTTCTGTATCCTCACTGTTTAACCCCGTCCGCCACTTTTCCCTGATTGCTGCGCTTGTTTATATTCCTGCGGCCGTCGATGGCTCCGGATAATGTTATCTCGTCGGCATATTCCACATCGCCGCCGAACGGCAGTCCGTATGCCAGGCGGGTCACCGCGCCGCACACACCGTCGAGCGCGTCGGCTATCAGAAGCGCCGTGGCATCGCCCTTGACGTTGGGGTCGGTGGCTATTATGACCTCCGCAAACCTTTTCTTTTCAACGAGGGCTTTTAACTCGTTAAGCGGCAAATCGGCGGGATTGATGCCGTCGAGCGGCGACAGTAACGCTCCCATGGCAAAATAATATCCGTCATACTTGCCGGTGCGCTCTATGGCCTCCGCGTCGGCCGTATTGGCGACGACAAGAAGCTTTGAAGAATCGCGGGATGTGTCCGAACAAACGGCGCACGGCGAAGTTTCCGACACTGAACGGCATTCCGAGCATCTTACCAGATTTTTTACATCGGAAGCCGCCGAAGCGAAGCCGTCGATAAAATCGGGACCCTGCTTGATGAAAAAATAGACGATGCGCTCGGCCTGCCTCGGACCGATGCCGGGAATTTTTTCAAACTCTTTGGCCAAACGATCTATCGCGCGGGGTTTTCTCATTCGGTTTGAGCCGCCTTGGCGACTTTGCCGGGAAATATGTCGAGGATTTTCTTGAGCCCGTCGGGCGCGGATGCCGCGGGCGGCCGCGGCGGCGACACGGGACGTACCGCCTTTGAAACCGACGGCTTTAGCGGCTCCGGCGCGGCAAAAATCGACCCGCTGAAACCGGCGGATTCATCCTCATCGTCGGGCGGAGCCACAGTGTCGGATTCCGCTTCGTCGTCGCTATCGGACGAGTCGTCGCCGGACGACGGCGATAATGCCGCGCCGAGACCGGCGACGGCGACAACTTTCGTTTTGATAATCAGTTTCGCCCCGGTGATTTTTTCAAGAATGGCGGCGAGCAGGTCATTTTTTTTGGAAACCGCGGAGGCGTAGAAATCGGAGACGGCGGACAGTTCGGCCGCGCCTTCGGCGATGGCCGTCAGACGAACGTTGGCAAGACAAGCTCGCAGACGCTCTTCCGACGCCGGCAAAGATTCGCGCAAACGGCGCCAGATATCCGACAGACCGGCCTCGGACGCGGGTTTGACTTCCACCGAGGCGGCGGAAACAGGCGCGACGGCGGAAGTTCCGGCGGCGGGACGAGAATCGGATGATTTTGATATTTTATCGTCGGACGTCGTCGGGCCGGACGACTTATCGACGACGCCGGAGATATCCGAGGCGGAAGGCGTTTCGGCGGAAACGGCATCGAGAATTTCCGAAGCCCCCACAAACGGCTGTGTCATTTTGACCAGATAAAGTTCCGTAAGAAATCTGGCGTCGTGTGTCCACCTCATCTCTTCTTTGGCTTTCAAAAGCAGCTTTGAAAATCTCAAGATTTTTTCCCGCGTGAAAGCCGGGGCGTGCTTTGAGGCGAGTTTTTCCGCCGTCGACCGCGCTTCCGTGGAAACTTCTTCGGCGCCTACCGCAAGAAGCAGCATTGAGCGCAGCGCGGAGAGCATTTCCGTCAAAAACGCGGAATAGTCGTGGCCGCCGGAAGCAAGTTCTGCCGCGCAACCGAGCGCGGCGCGGGCATCGCCGGCGGCGACGGCTTCAAGCGCCCCGTCGATTATCTCCGAAGGCAAAACGCCCAGAAGTTCTCTGACCGAGGCGGCCGTCACGTTGCGGTCTCCGTAAGCAATCGCCTGATCAAGAAGCGATTGCGCGTCGCGCATGGAGCCATCGGCGGCGCGGGCAATCGCCGGGAGCGCTTCGGGTTCAAAAGTTACGCTCTCGGCCGAAAGTATTTTCGTCAGCGCCGCGGCGATTTCCTCGACGGAAATCATCTTGAAACGGTATTTCTGGCAGCGGGATGAAATCGTGGCGGGAATGCTCCGGGATTCCGTGGTGGCCAGTATAAAAATCGCGTGGGGAGGCGGCTCTTCGAGGGTTTTAAGGAGCGCGTTGAAAGCCGCGCCGGTAATCTGGTGAGCTTCGTCGATGATGAATATCTTATAGCGTCCCGAGACAGGCGCGAATCTGACGTTTTCCCTCAAACTTCTTATCTCGTCGATACCGCGGTTTGATGCGCCGTCGATTTCCTGAACGTCGACAAAATTGCCCGTCGCTATTCCCTTACAGGCGTCGCACACGCCGCATATTTCGGACGTAGGCCCCTTTTCGCAGTCGAGCGCCTTGGCCAGTATTCTGGCCATCGTCGTTTTGCCCACCCCGCGGGTGCCGGAAAAAAGATAAGCGTGGTGGATGCGGCCCGAGGATATGGCGTTTGAAATCGTAGAAACAATGTGACCCTGACCGACGACTTCGCCGAAGTTCATCGGACGGTATTTGCGGGCTATCGCCTCGTACTTCATAAGGATATGTTTCCGGTGGGTGCGGGATTTTTACGTGTCGGATACTACGAACGTATATTACATAATTATGACGGAAAAAATCAAACGCCGCCGCCCTTCTCCGACGGTACCAGCACCGGAGCGCCGCCGGACGTTTCCCGCAAAAAACTTTTTTTTGTAAAATGATTGCCGATGAAACCGCAAAACATTAAATTCGGGACAGACGGATGGCGCGCCGTAATAGCCGAAGAATTTACCTTCGAGAACGTCGCGCGAGTCGCCGACGGCCTGGCCGCGCACATAAAATCCCGACGGGGATTGAGAGAACACCCCGTGGCAATCGGCTACGACAGAAGATTCCTCTCGAAAGATTTCGCCGAGGCGGCCGCCTCTACCCTGGCCGGAAACTCCATTCCCGTCATACTTTCCGAGGCGGCGGTCACCACCCCATGCCTTGCCTACGCCGCGGCAACCCGAAAGGTCTCATTCGGCGTCATGATAACGGCCAGCCATAATCCGCCGCACTACAACGGGATCAAATTCAAGACACCCGAAGGCGCGTCGTGCCCCAAAGCCGTAACCGACGAGATAGAAAAATTGATTCCGTCTTTGCCCCGTGGTTTCCAAACACCGCGAACATCCCTGCCCGCCGCAGATTTCATTTCGCCCTACGTCGCAAAACTGCGCGGGCTGTTCGCGCACGGCAAAAACGCTCCGTCCGGTATGCGGTTGGCCTATAACCCGATGCACGGTCCCGGAGCCGGACTGCTTGCGGCCGCGCTGCCGCACGCCGAGGTCATAGAAATAAATCAGAATCACGATCCCATGTTCGGCGGGATCAATCCGGAACCTATAGAGAAAAACCTGAAAGATTTCGCGCGGTTTACCTCGGAAAATAAGTGCTCGGCCGGCTTTGCCGTAGACGGCGACGGCGACCGCATAGGCATTATAGACGATACGGGCAGATACCTCAGCCCGCACATGGTATTCCCGATTTTTCTGGAACATCTGCTCAAAAACCCAAAAACGCGCGGATGCGCCGTGCAGGGCTTCGCCCTGGGATATCTGAGCAGACGAGTGGCCCGCGCCTACGGAGTAAAAATAATCGACGCTCCCGTAGGATTTAAGTACGTGGCCGACGAACTCATAAAAGGCGGATGCATAATAGGCGCCGAAGAGTCCGGCGGCATCGGTTTCGGCCGCGAAATAGGCCATATCCCCGAGCGAGACGGCCTTGCGGCGTCCATCTTCGCCGCGTCGGTAATATCCGCAGCGGGCAAAAAACTATCAGAACTGGCCGACGACATTACGGCCAAATACGGACGCTCCCATTACGAGCGGCTCGACATGCGCCTGAAACGCCCGGTAGAGCCCAAAACCGTCTACGCAAGGATGGAATCCGTCTGGAGAAAGTCCAAAAACATAGAGCGCATAGACCGCCTCGACGGAGTAAAACTGATATTTTCCGACGAGTCGTGGATTCTGGTGCGCGCGTCCGGAACAGAGCCGGTCGTAAGAATTTATTCCGAAACGCCCGACGAGCCCCTCACAAAAAAACTCATCGAACAAGCCCGCCGCATAGTAGCCGACGAAGTCGGTTCGTGATTATTTTCACACCTTAAAAAAAACCTTGAATAACCCCGTATTTTTGTGCTATAAATAGCTGTTCCCACAGCGGGTGTCCGTAACCCTCTGCGCGGGGAGGAGCAGGGCTAAGGTGAAAGACACAAAAGCGCGCCGAAACCGCAAATACACCGATAAACTTTCTGACGGTAAAAAATCGTCGGTCGCCAAAATAGCCCGCGATTCGCTGGCCGTTGAGACGCTCGGAGAACTCGCCGTCTATTCGGCGGCGCTGCCTTATCAGAGTTTTGTGGCGGTCACTCTGGCAAAAATAATGACCCTCATGGGCGCGGCGACCGGCAGTGTTTTCAAGTACGACCCGCAGTCGGGCTCCACTTCGATTGTCCTTTGGCACGGTATGGAATCCGAAGACGTGGAATCATTTGCAAGACAAAGCGTCTCCGAGAATGTGCCCGGCCTCGCCGCCAACTGTATTACTCAAAGGTCTCCGATTCTAATCACCCAACCGCTTGCCGATTCCCGTCTGGCAACACCGTATTTCCGCAAAACAATAGAAAAATACCGACTCACAAGCGCCATAGCCCTGCCTATCATCAAAGAATCCAGAGTGTTCGGGGCGATGGTGCTTTTTACGTCGGGCGAGGATATTTTCAGCGAGGACGACGTGGCTTTCCTGATGGCTGTTTCGCTGCCGGTAGTGTCGGCCTTTGAAGCGCATGAACATGTGACTGAAATCAATCACGAACGCGCGAAACTCTGGGGGATACTGGAATCGCTCTCGATAGGTATTTTATTTTTGGATCAAAATGGCAATGTGACGAATTTCAACAGGACGGCTCTTGCGCTTGTAAGTATGGAACAAGGCATGCTGATAGACAAATCCGTGGAGCAAACTATTTTTCCGCATCTTCTCAACGCAAAAAACGGATCCGCTTACTTAAGGTTCGCCGACGTGCCGTACGATGTGACGGAAGAGGTTACTTACATAGCGCCGAACTACAAAAGCATAACTGCGCATCCGCCGGCGAGGTGGAACGCCAAGTTTGCCAGAATCGAGGACGGCGGAAGCGTGTTCATTTTCTCGGATGCGTGCACGGAGAGAAAATTCTTCGCCTCTCAGGCGGCGCTTGCCGAAGCGGCCGTAAAGTACGTGCGGCAACCCGTAAGAAATATGATGGAATCAATGAGCGTGGTAGCGGTGGCGGGAGAATTAAACTCCCGTCAGAACGAACACCTGATTAAAGCTCAGAAACTGGCGGAAAAAATGTGGCACAACCTGAGATTGGTCGAAAAAAGCGTGGAGTACGCGACGGGAAGGATAAAACCGGCCAGGGAGGCCCTGAATATTTCGGATATTCTCAACAAAGCGCATACGCGGCGGGCGGATGAAGCCGACGCTAAAGGTCTGTCGATAGAGACCACATCGGCCGACGGCGGTGTTCTCTACGGGGATTCGGTGATGATAACCGAAACCATCGACGTGGTTCTCTCGGAGGTTATAGATTCGACCCGCGCAGGCACTTCCCTGCGGCTGACGGCCGAAACTGTCGGAGGCAACCTCAAAGTCGAGGTACTTTCCGACAATTCCATGCCGGCTAAAATTTCAAACCCGCTGGCAATGCAGTACCTAAGGAGTTTTTTCGATTACATAAAGGGCGACATCGACTTCAACCCGCAAGCGGACACCGGCAGGATGAAACCGGTGGTATCCTTTGTAATTCCGATGTAAAAAACATCGGTCGATCGAGGGTGGATGCGGCGGTGATTTTATCGAAAAAAACGGCGGCTTATTTTTTCTTGCGGGCCGCTTTTTTTCTGTCTATGCGGCGTTTGCGACGAAGTTTGAATGTGTGGCGCTTTACGGTTCTTTTGCTTTTGCTCATTGTGGCCTCCTGATATTGCGGCCGAATGGCCGCTGATTCCATAATACCGCTATTTACTGTCTTACATTTCAAAACCGGCGGGATAACGTCGGCGGTGGCAAATATACAAACGGAATTGCCCAAACTCAACGGGCAGGAGCATCCCTCCGCCACGCTCTTGCTTTGGATGCCGACGGGGTTTGTGCCGGCGTTAGCTGGCGCGGCGCTTAAAATTTTTTAAATACTCCTTAATCCTATCCCTGTCTTCGTTTTCTTTCTCGCCCTTGAAATATATCTCAATAAAATCTACCTTGCAATTTTCACAATGAAAAGCATAAACAACCCGTATTCCGCTTTTTGAACCCCGTCCTTTCAACGCCTTGCAAGCGAATTTTTTAATTTTACAAATTTGTATTTTCCCCGTGCAAAACCCCTGAATCGGGAAAATACTCAAATTATTTACTTTTTTAATGTGGAAAAACTCAATCGCCGCAACTTTTGCTAACTCCAAATCGTCCTCAAGCGATTTGAATTTTTTGAGTAACCTTTTGAAATCTTTTTGGAATTCCGGCGTTTCGCCATAGTTAGTATTGCTCGTCATAGTTTCTCACGGAAGTTTTAGGGGTTCGGTAGAACACAGCCTCGTAATCAAGCGTCTGATTTTCTTTTGCGACGAGCCAAGGAGTATCCTCGTGAGAGTATTCGCTTAATTCCGTGGCGTTTTTATCGCCCAATCTGGCTATTACTTCATCAATATGGTGCAATTCGCGTGCGTCTTTTAATTTCGTTAAGTCGGGTTCGCGGAGCGGCAAATATTTTCTTTGTGGGTAATTAAAATATTTTCCCTCTACTCTGACGATCTCGCCATTCTTAATCATATCATCAACAATGGCCTTAAATTCAACTGGTGTTGGTCCATAATGGTTTTTGATATAAGTGGCACCGATAAGCTGTTCCTCAAATTTTTCGTAAAAGTCAAAATCAATAAAATAAAGCAGCTTATAAACTACCGCCTCGCCGACATTCGGCTTGCCACCGACTCTTGATAAAATATAAAGTAAAACTTCCTTAAATTTTTCTAGATTTTTCTGTGGAACGCTTATCCTCGTTTCTTGTTTTTCTTCTTTTATCTTTTTCGCAATTTTTTTGATTTTCACCATAACAGAGGGAACCTCCCCCTTAATAAAATCATTAAAATCAATGCCAAAAGCATCCGCCAGCTTTTTTGCCTCGGGAATAGTTAAATCGCGCTCACCCTGTTCTATTTGAACATAAGTAGGGCGCGAAACCCCAATCTTTGACGCTAAAAATTCTTGCGCTAGGTTATGTTTTTTGCGTTGTTCTAAAATAAATTTACCAATCATATTACTATACCCTATCCCTGTTTTTTTCTGTTGGCGTGTACTCTTTGATGTTTTCCCTTTGGTATTACTCTAATATTTTTCTTTGCAGTTTTTCCGCCCGCTGCAACTGGTTTAACATGGTAAGCACCCTTGCCTTTTGGCGCTTTGCCAGACCGATACCCTTTTTATCTCAATACTTTTTTAAGTTTTGTTTGCGAACGTTCTCTTTTGGTCATATTATTGTAAATTAACCGTGTTGATTATTACGACGTAATCCTATTATAGTAAATGTAAAATTATTTGTCAACACTTAGTAAAAAAGTTATACACGGGCAACCTTGCGTCGTCGGCGCAATAATACAACATTTGATTCTCGACTGATTCTATTTCCCCGATTTAGTCCGATTACATTGCTTACATAACATCTGGCAATTTTCTGCAATGGTTTTTCCGCCTTCATGCCAAGGTGTTATATGATCCGCTTCCATTTCTTCGATTTCAAAATGCTTCTTACATTTTACGCAGATGCCTTTTTTCTTTTCATAAGCTTCTCTTTTCTGTTTTTCGGTAAATGCTCTAATATTCAAGAATTTTTCTTTTCGAGTCAAAACATACGGATAAATTCCGGATTTTTTTGTTACATCTTCGTCCATCATTAACTCTTTGATCTCGGCTTCTAGTTTTTTAATATCTAATTTCTTATTTTTGAATTGGTTGTACTGCTCACCCCAATTTACGCTTGCCATTTCCTTGCGGTAATTCGTAAACGTCTTTCTTGCCCACGCGATAACATCCTGAAAGTATTGCCATAATTCATCAGCATTTTTATCATGCTGATGCTTGGCCATATAATCTTCTATTTTGCCGTCATTTATCCACGAAAGCGCGGTTTCTAAATATTCCTGCCGAATTGGCGAACCACTTACCAATTGCCCACCATCATTTGCCAATAAATATGCCGCACAATTTGTTTTGCTAAATTTCAATTTTGCGTCGGAGAGCCACGGCCCTGTATACACTGCGTTGCGAATTTCTTGGTCGGTCAATTTTTCACCGGCAATGTTGATAATCCTAAACCAGTCCAGCCGTTCCTTGTCTGTGCCTTCACAGAAGTAAATCATCAGTTCATAATCAAAAATTTTATCCTGTTCTTCTTTGGTCAGATTATGAAAAAAGCGGTCGTTCAGCGAAAAATCGCCTGTAACATATTGCCCGATGCTGATGGTGCGCTGTTGGCCGTCTAGCACTTCGTAGCCGCCATCATCTCTAATCATCCAATACATCACATTCAGCGGAAAAGTGTTCTTGATAGTTTCTATCACGGCATTGCGTTGCTTTTCCTTGTACACAAACTCACGCTGGTATTTTGGACGAATATTTAATTTGCCCTCATAAGCCGTCACACCACCTTCTTTGGTACTTTCTTTGTAGCCAGCTATTACTTTACGAATTGTAATTTTATGTAGATCAATTTTCATATTATTTTTTTCGTATTATTTTAATAAGCAAACGTTGATAAACTTTATTTCCATTTATGACGCCAGATGCATTTAAATCATACGTTCCTTTTTTACCAAATAATTCAAAGTATCGTTTTTTGCACTCTTCGCTGGTATAAATTCTTGTTTTAAATTTGTATAAATCTAAATTTTCACACATACCTAAAATTTTAAATTGATCCGGATTATATTTATTTAGAAAAGTTATCGGCACCCCCATTACACCGTCGTAATCAGCGGGGATTTCGGAAACTTTTGGCACTTCAATCGCATCGTAATTATCATACTTCAGATATTCTTCCGATGTATATTTTTTATAAAGATTGAATTTCTCGTGACGTTTTTCAGTATCCAAATTAGTAAACCACAAACAACCCTTAACAAATAGATATTTTTCACCATTTTCTATTTTTGAATTAGCAACATTTTCGTTTATTGGATAGCTTTCTGGGACCCGAAACCATTTATTTCTCCCATCCATCGTAATTCCGAGCCACATTTTGTTATCTTTTATATACTTAAAACATTCTTTATAGGTAATCGCATTAATATTGCCGATGATTAAAAATTTCTTGTTGTATTCCACCAATTGCGCCACATACTCGCGAAAGAGCGAAAACGGCGGATTAGTTACCACAATATCTGCCTGCTTGAGAAGTTCGATACACTCCTCACTGCGAAAATCTCCGTTACCTTTAAGCGACGCAGAAACATTGGCGTTATGCTTCAATAACCACTTTATATCTTCCAAACCAACCGCGCCGTCGGAATCAAGATCTGATATTTCATTAATTTCAATTTTTAACGGCTCTTTGCCTTTCGGTTTTAGGCCTTTGACTTCAAAGAGCGGCAACTGTCCTCCGGCAATTGGCGACTTTGTATAACTGGTGGTGATTAACTTTTTGAGACCAAGGGCATTAAAGTTGGCGGCAAAATATTTGAAAAAGTTGCTCTCGAACGGATCGTCGCAGTTGCAATATACCACCTTGCCACGAAACTGATCTTTATAATGCTTCAGTTCTTTTTCAATATCAATAAGCTGAGTATAAAACTCATCTTTTTTTGCTTGGTTTGCCTTGTGTAAGTTTTTATTTGAAGATTTGGTTGCCATAATTTATTTCATTAAATCATCAAGCGAAACGGCGAGGTAACTTCCTGTGATTTCACAAAAAGTGAAGTTTGGCGGAGAGGGCGAGATTCGAACTCGCGGTACGCACAAGGCGCACATCGGTTTTCAAGACCGACGCCTTCAACCACTCGGCCACCTCTCCATCATCCGATTTTATCAAATCCCGTGTACTTTCTTAAACACTCCGGCACTGTAAGTGTTCCATCGGGATTTTGATAATTTTCGAGTATCGCGGCGAAGGTTCGCCCCACGGCCAGGCCGGAGGCGTTCAAAGTGTGAAGCAGGCCGGGTTTTTCTATCTTGCCGTTGGCGGGCTTGGGACGGTATTTTATCTTCATTCTTCTGGCCTGAAAATCTCTGAAATTAGAAACCGAAGAAATTTCCCTCCACCTTTTTTCCCCGGGCATCCAGACCTCTATATCGTAAGTTTTGGCGGCGGCAAAACCCAGATCGCCGGCGCACAAAAGCACAACACGGTAAGGAATGTTCAAAACTTTCAAAACTTCCTCGGCGTCAGCCAAAAGCGTTTCGTGCTCGGCATCGGAAGTCCAAGGCGCGGCGAACTTTATGAGCTCAATTTTATTGAATTGATGATTGCGTATAAGTCCTCTGGTGTCCTGACCGTGGGAACCGGCTTCGCGGCGGAAACAGGCGGAATAGGAGGCGTATTTTTTTGGCAGTTCCTGTTCCGGAATTATTTCCTCGCGGTGAATATTGGTAACGGAAACCTCGGCAGTAGGAATCAGGTATAAATCGTCGTCGGAACAGCGGAACACTTCGCTTTCAAACTTGGGAAGCTGCCCCGTACCCTGCATAGTTTTTCTGTTGACAAGATACGGAGCCATTATCTCCGTATAGCCGCGCGATATGTGCAAATCCAGCATAAAACTTATTATGGCGCGCTCAAGGGCCGCTCCGCGGTTTTTCAGAACCGTAAAACGCGACCCCGAAATTTTGGCTGCCGCGGCAAAGTCCAGAATTCCCAGCGCCTCGCCCACTTCCCAATGCGGTTTAACCGAATCTCCGGGGGATTTTCTGTCCCCCGCTTCGCGCACAACGGGATTGGCGGAGGCATCGGCTCCGTCGGGAGTCGACTCGTCGGGGATGTTGGGGATGCGTAAAACGGCGTCTTCGATTTTCTGCTCTACGGAAATAAGAAACTGTTCCTTCTCTTTGAGTTCCGTCTTGGATTCCTCGACTTCGGACTTCAACTGCGCCGCGTCGAGGCCTTCTTTCTGAATGCGGCATATCTTCTGCGATAACTCGTTGCGGAGGCGGCGCAGCGTTTCTATGTCGCCTATAAGCTGCCTGCGGGAAGCGTCGTGAGTCAGAAGTTCGTCGAGATAAAAATTCCCCCCGCGACGGCCCAGCGCCGCGCGTATTTTGGCGGTATTGTCCCTTATCTGTTTGATGTCGAGCATTATCCGGTTTCCTTTTTCCTGAAAATGATTTTCCTAAAATTTTTCTTTCCAGCCTGAAGAATGAAATCTCTGGCGGCGGAGACGGGGGTGTCTTTGGATATTTTTTCACCCGCCACGCGAACAGCGCCTTGCGATATGAGACGACGCGCCTCGGTTTTCGACGGGGACAGCCCCGAAGACATCAGGATTTCACTGAGCATAACTTCGCCGGAATAGGGCACGGAGTGCTCGGCGATGTCGTCGGGAAGTCCGCCCTGCTTGAATATCTTGTCGAACTCTTCGCGGGCATCGGCGGCCGTCTTCGACCCATAGTAACGCCCGACTATTAATTCGGCGAGACGGGCCTTCGCCTCTCTGGGATGCCCGGCTTTCACGGCCGCAAGATCCTCGACGGTGAGAAGTTCGTACCACCGGTACATCATATCGTCCGAGACGGACATCACTTTTCCGAAAATATCGCGCGGAGAATCATTGAGCGCCACGTGATTCCCGTAAGATTTGGACATTTTTTTGACGCCGTCGAGGCCTTCGAGTATAGGCATTGTGATTACGACCTGCGGCTCCTGTCCGGCGTTTTTTTGAAGATCTCTGCCGACAAGAAGATTGAACTTCTGGTCGGTTCCGCCTATTTCCACGTCGGCGGAGACCGCCACCGAATCGTATCCCTGAAGCAGCGGGTAAAGAAACTCAAGTATCGTAATGTCCGCGCCTTTCTTAAATCGTTCGGAGAAATCCGCGCGGTGCAGCATTTGGGCGACCGTAGCCGAGCGGGCCAGTTTGAGTATGCCGTCGAGGCCCAGCGGATAGAGCCAGTGTGAATTGTGAACTACTTCGGTTTTATCGGCATCGAGAACCTTGAAGACCTGCCCTACGTATGTCTCCGAGTTGGCCAGGATGTCTTTTTCGTCGAGCATGGGCCGCGTCTGAGCGCGGCCCGACGGATCCCCGATTTTAGCCGTAAAATCCCCGATTATAAAAATTATCTTGTGTCCCAGTTCCTGAAAGGTTTTGAGTTTATTTAAGACGACCGTATGCCCCAAATGAATGTCGGGCGACGTGGGATCCACTCCGAACTTGATTCTGAGCGGTTTCCCCCTGGCGAGTTTTAGAATCAGTTCGTTTTCGCTTATGATTTCCGAGGCGCCGCGCTTGATGGACTCCAGCGTCCTGGCGACGGACAGGTTGTTTTTATTCGTCATCGCGATGCTCCGTAATTGTCCGACGTACCGGCCGCGAAATTCCACACCGGCGAAAGCGCCGCGGCCGCCGCCGGCTCCACAAGCCGTCGAAGCCGACGGGAGGATTCGGCTATTTTGCTCTTAAAATCGTCGGACCAGCGGATTGTGTCCGCCACCACGGCCATTATAGTTTCCTCGCCGGAATTATCGAGGTCGTCTATGCGCTCGTAAATATTTTTTTGACCTATTTCGCGCAGGAACAGATCTGATTTTCTATCCGCCGAGATGCCGCAAACGGGTATACCCATAGACGCGGCCAAAATTATTCCGTGCAGGCGGGCGCTTATAACCACATCCGACGAGGCGATCTCGGCGGCCGCGCCGGCGATAGATTCCCATACGACGACTTCGCAAGGCATAGTCATGGCGCCGGCTATGCGGGTTGCGTACTTAAAATCCTCAATTTTGTGAAACGGCAGTATTTTGACGCGCGCGCCGAAACGCCGGGCGCAGGCATCCGCCAGCCGCGCCCAAAATTGCACGTCCGACTTTTGAAACCGGCGAGGAACAAGTGTAATCCGCTTTGCGCCGGATGCGGTGGCGGCGGATTTAAGAAGCGGCGCGGCAAAATCGTCCGGAAGGGCGGCGACAAAATCGGCAACTCTGAGAGCATCGCCTCTGAACGAGTCCATAAAACATTTCGATTCGTCGTCTCTTACGGAAACGGAATCCGCCAGGACAAGAATGCGGCGGGCCAGCCATGTATTGAATTTTTTGAGACGGTCCACACCGACGGCGCACAGTGAAACTTTCTTACCCAGAAGTTTGGCCGCCAAAATGAGGCCGAAATAATAATACAGGGATAAACTCGAAGTTTTATCCTGGAAAATTCCGCCGCCGCCGATGATAAGAATATCGCACCACGACAGCGCGGCAATCACGACCGCGGGCGATTTGCGGCGTACCGCAGAAACATCCGGCGGCGAGGAAGTGACCGCGGGGTCGCCGGTCAGCACTTTTATGTCGCATCCGCCGGCGCGCGCGTTTTCAAACTCTAAACGAATCCGGCGCACCAGCTCGGAAAGAATTATTTCATCGCCGAGATTGCCCATGCCGTAATAACCGGCGATAAGCACTTTGCTCATTTTGTTTTCCATATTTTAAGAGCGCTCAGATCCGACGGGATTTTTATGCCGGCCATCCCGATGGCGGCGTCGACAGCCACGCCGACGGCTCCGCCGGCCAGCATACCCGCCAATGTGCGCCACACCGAAACGACAAGCGGGGTGTGAGTGTGCAAAAACGTATTGATCGCCGAAACACAGGCAAGGGCGCCCAGGGCCAAAAATATTCTGTTGCGACGGCGGAAAGCAAGCCAAAGAAACGGCTGACCCACCGCGATTTCTTTCCATCTGGGACGGACTACGAACAACCGCTCCAGAACATCCCTCAATTTCAACTCTACCGACGGGACGAAACCGTTATTTCCGCTGCGCCACAGCACAACCCCCGCGGCGGCAACAAGAAACAGCGCGGCGACGGCATGATATATTTTGACGTTTTTGAGAGCGATGTCGCGGGCTTCGGAAGCGTCGAAGACGACAAGAAATACCGCCGCCCACGAAGCCGCCAGTAAAAATCTAATCCCCGACGGCCTGTTTAATCCTGCCAAAAAATCCGCGGATGAGACGAAGGATGACACGAACAGGGCGCCGCCCAAAACGGCCGCGTTGAAAAAAGCGAACGCCGCAATGGGCTTAACTTCAAGAAGATACGCGCGGGCGAGCATGACAAGCGCCGCCGGCAGCGCAAGCGCGAAACAAAAAGCCACGGCTTTTCTTAACGGCGCAAGGGGCGGATACGCGAACTGCGAACGCGCCGCAAGCAAAGCCGCCGACGACGACGGAGCGCCAACGGCAAATCCGTTTTTTTTAAGCCGCCGCGACAGCGCTTTTATGATGTCGAGATTGGCGTCGATTGTTTTTTTGTCGTCTATGGGCACTCTGAAAAATCTGATTCCGCGCTCGCGGGCGGCGCGCTCATAGCGGGCAACCTCTTCGACCGCCGTCATTGTCCTTTTTTCGGCCACCGAGAGCGAATGCCCCCGAACCACGGCGGACGGCGGGAACTCGGCAATCGCCGCCGAGGGATAAAATTCGTACGACACCGCCGGGAACATCGCCGCCATTTTGGAAGCGAACGCGCCGTCAAACCCGAAGGCGCCGCGGCCGGCGTCCAATATGACGGCCGATATTTTTTCGCGCGGCAACTCCAAAAGCCACGAAGCGTCGCCGTCGGGCGAAGGCGCCGGCGCCGCCCTGAATCCGTACTTCTCGATGGTAAGCCATTTGCGTCTGGAAAATCCCACCGGCAGCGAACTTAACGAAGGACGCCCGCCGGCTTTTACATAAATAAATCTTCTTGAGCCGTAACTGACCGCATTAATCTCGGCGAAATATCTTTTTTTGAATATCCCGCCGTAGTATGCCGCCGACGCGGCGTCGTTTACGATGAATGTGTCGGCTCTCAGAACCGAACCGGCCGTCAGGACGTCCAGCAAACGAAGGCGGGCATAGTCCTGGGCGGAAATAAACACCGCCTCCTGCGCCGCCTCGAGGGAAGCCGGAGTTTCCTCCTCTATAATTACGGCGCCGGCTCCGGCGGCTTTGAGCCGGTCGAGGAAATCATCCATTTTATAATTGTTGGATGCGGCTGCCGTTTCGGCCTCCGCGTACGAGAAAGCTATTTCTACGGATACAGATCCGCGCTCGGCCATAAACCTCTCATATAGAGCCGCCGCAGACCATGCGAGCACGGCCGCTATGGCCGAAACAATGACCGTCTTTCTTATTATTGAAATGCTCATAAATTCATTGTGTTTGCGGATTTTCCGGCGGGCGCAAGGAGCAATACTATTTAACTTTCATCAACACTTCCATGGCTTGAGCGCGGATGGTTTCATCGTTAAGGGCTTCGAGTAAAACCGGCACGGCCGCGCGGCCTATATTCCCCAGCGCCTCGACGGCATACCTGCGTACAACTTCGTTGGGATCTTTTAATTGCATCGCCAAAAACGGAACGGCTCTTTTATCCCCTATGAGTCCCAGAGCGACCGACGCCTGCATTTTTATCTGGGGATTTTTTTCCCGGAGGGCCAGTATCAGCGCCGGCACCGCCTGTTTCTCTTTGAGAAGACCCAGAACTCCGGCCACGGTGACTCTTACTTCCTCGGATTCGTCCTCCAGAAGACGTATCAAATCCGCCACCGCCGAGCGCGCGCCGATTTTGCCCAGAGCAAGGGCGGCCTTTTGCCTTATTATGTGAAGGGGATCACTCAGAAGTTGAACGAGGGAGCGTACTGATTTTTTTTCTTTTAGACGGCCGGCAATTTCTACGGAAACCGCCCTTATGAGCGGGTCGGGATTCTTAAGGTTTTTTTCAAGGGACGAAGTTATATCGGACACAGACGGCGGGGGCGACAGCGAGGCCGGAACACCGCGGGGCGCGACCCTGATTATCCGGCGAAGAAGTTTGGGAAACAGTGCCATGCTTTAGACGACCGGATGCTGTCTGAAAGATTTATTTTATCTTTACCAGCGCCTGCGCGGCGTGAGATTTTACGCGGTCATCTTTGAGCGCCATAAGAAGAGCCGGTATGGCCGCGCGGCCGATATGGCCGAGGGCCTCGCAAGCGTACTTCCTGACAAGTTCGTTTGAATCCGCAAGAACGCCGTAGAGCGGAGAAACCGCCTGCGGATCGCCTATGACTCCCAGAGACACGGCGGCCTTCATTCGGGCAAGCGGGCTGGGGTCCCGCAAAGATTGTATCAGGGCGGGCACGGCGATGCGGTCTTTAAGATGTCCCAAAACGCCGGCCACGGTGACTCTTACTTCCTCGGATTCGTCGCCCAGGGCTTCTATCAGCGGCGCCACGGCGGCGCGGTCGCCTATGTGTCCAAGCGCAATGGCGGCTTTTTCTCTGACATATTTAGAATGGTCTTTGAGACATTTTATCAGTTGGGAAATGGCTTTGCGTTCGCGCATCTTGCCCAGCACTTCGGCTGAGATTGAACGCACGAAAGGGTCGGAATCGAGCAAAGAATCTATGAGGGCATCGGCGGATTTTCGCTTCAGCTGCGTGTCCATTATTTCCACGGCGGCCGAATGCGCGTCTTTGGAACCGATTTTGACTACACTGCCCCTGGGCAGCATAAAAGAAGGAAGTTTTATTTTAAGCATATATTTTTTTAATTGCCCGGGGTGGGAATCGAACCCACACGGTGTGAACCATACGCCCCTCAAACGTACGCGTCTGCCAGTTCCGCCACCCGGGCTTTTCCAGATTTGCCAGAAAGAACTATTGACTCTGAGTCACGGCCACGCTTTCGTAGTGCCGGCTCGAAGCCATAAACGTCAACGATAAACTCGTCAAAACAAAAACCACGGCGATGGTGATGGTGGCCTTGCGCATAAAACTTCCGCCCGACGGAGCGCTGAATAACTGCTCCGAGCCGCCGCCTCCGAAAAGTCCGGCCAGGCCGGCGCCTTTGCCCGATTGAAGAAGGATTATCAGTATCAGAGCCGCGGATGCCGTCACATGCAGAATGCTTACCAGATTGTACATAATTTTTCGCTCCTGTCCGGATAAAAATCACGCGCCGAATTTTGCAAGACGCCGCGCGTGCGAAAGGGCCATAGTCATAACGCTTGTGGCCGGAATGCGGCCGAGCGAGCCCTTTATAAATTCGGTTTCGGTGAATCTTTTTACGGCCGGATTGTATCTGGCCGATTTTGAATAAATCATCAGCGGCACCGGATGCCACGAGTGCGACTTCATTGCCGCCGGAGTCGAATGGTCTCCCGTCACCACCAGCACGGTCGGGTCGAGTTCGAGTATTCCCGGCACGCAGAGATCGACGTCTTCGACGGCTTTTACTTTACGCGAAAAATCGCCGTCTTCTCCGGCGGAGTCGGTGGCTTTTATGTGCACGAAAAAAAAGTCGTATTTATCGAAGTTCTTTTTAAGCGTTTCGAATTCTGAAATTATGGTATCGCAGCCCTTCGCCACGTCCATTCCGACGAGACGAGACAGGCCTTTATACATTGGATACGCGGCGATGCACAGCGCCCGCATTGCGAAGACGTCGCCGAATGACGGAATGTCTATCATGTTGGCGAAGCCGCGCAAAAGCACGGCGTTGGCCGGGCGCGCGGCTTTGAGTTTTTCGTCGGAGGCGGCGATAAATTTATTAACAATCGAGGCGGAAAAACCGGCCGCGGAAACTGTCGGATTTACTTGGAGATTTTTAAGACCCTCTTTCTGAGGGTCGGAATCCGTGAGGCGGTCGGAAAGTATTGTGCCTTCGGGCGGACGGAAAACCACGGCGAAGCGGTGCTCTTTGACGGGCAGGACGAATATCTTGACGCCGTCGATAACGGAGCCGTCCAGGAGTTTGCAGATTTTGGCCGAGGCGTCGGAGGCGATGCGTCCGGCCCGTCGGTCGATTATGGTTCCGTCGCCGGAAACGGTGGCGAAATTCCCCCGCGCGGCGAGGTCGCCCTTTTGAAACTCAAAGTCCACGCCCAGCGAATCAAGCAAGCCGCGGCCGATTTCGTATTGCAGCGGGTCGTAGCCGAAAATGCCCAGATGCGCGGGGCCCGACCCGGGCGTAACGCCGGGGGCGATGGGATCGTGAAACCCGCATTCGGACTTGGCGGCCAGGCCGTCGAGGATGTCGTGCCTGGACATTTCAAGTTCGGTCTTTTGAAGCTCCGGATGCTGTATCCCGCCGAGGCCGTCCATTACGAGCAGCACTATCTTGGCGTCGTTTTTAACGACCATCCTGCGTATAAATTCCTGGGTTATCATTTATAAATCTCTCTTCTGTGCCCTATAAGATGAACCCTAATTTTGCGCGTTTCTTTTTCTGCCGTGTAAATCACACGAACATCGCCGACTCGCAACTTCAAAAAACCCTTCAAACCGGCAGTCAGCGATTCCGGAGCGATTCGCTCGAAATTTTCCGACAGCCACCGCAATTTTTCCAAAACACAACGCGCCTCGACATTACCGATCCTCGCGAGTTGTTTTTCGGCGGGCGGCAGAAAAACGACTTTATATTTTCTCACCACTTGACGCCGTATTTTTTTGCGATTTTTTCCGCGGGTATTTCTTTTTTTGTTTTAAGCGACCCGACCAGATTATTTTTAACAGTGGTTTTGACGTCCAAACCGACATCCGTATCGCCGAGCAGTTCGGCTATTTTTTCCTCGACAATACGCTCGATTGCGGGCTTCATCCTCTTTATTTCCAAAGTCAGCGCGGATTTAGACATAACTTTACCCTCATTTATTTGTCTTTCAAAGCGGCTATGCCGGGGAGTTCTTTTCCTTCGAGATATTCAAGAGACGCTCCGCCGCCGGTGGATATGTGAGTGATTTTTTTGTCGAGTCCCGCTTTTTTTACGGCCGAGACGGAATCTCCGCCGCCGACCACCGAGACCGCGCCGTTTTCCGTAGCGGCAGCAACAAATTTAGCCACCTCGACGGTGCCGTTGGCAAATTCATCTATCTCAAAAACGCCCATGGGTCCGTTCCAGAGAATGGTTTTGGCTCCGGTTATCACGGGAGCCAGCCGGGCCACGCTTGAAGGGCCTATATCAACGCCTATCCAGCCGTCGGGAATTTCGACGCCGTCGGTGTTCTTGTGCTCCGCGCCTTTTTCTATCTTCCGCGCTATAATGTGGTCTATCGGAAGAAGCACCCGGCATTTTGACGCCAGAGCTTTTTCCATTATCGAGCCGGCCGTCGCTATTTTGTCTTTTTCGACGAGAGACATGCCCACTCCGACCTTTTTATTCAGAAGAAACGTGTAAGCCATGGCGCCGCCGATAACCAGCGCGTCGACTTTGGATGTAAGATTGTCGAGGATGGCTATTTTATCCGACACTTTGGCGCCGCCGATTATGGCCACAAAAGGCCTTGCGGGATTCCGCATCGTCTCTCCGAGGAATTTTATTTCTTTTTCGACGAGAAGTCCGGAACACGCGATACCGACATACTTTGTGATACCTACGGTCGAGGCGTGCGCGCGATGCACGGTGCCGAAAGCGTCCTGTACGAAAACTTCGCCCAGCGAAGCGAGTTGTTTGGCGAACGCATCGTCGTTTTTTTCTTCATCGGGATGGAACCGCAGATTTTCAAGAAGCAGCACCTCGCCGCCTTTGAGAGCCGCCGCGGCTTTTTGAACTTCGGGCCCGACGCAATCCGCGACAAACTTCACGGAAACTCCGAGAATTTCCGAGAGACGTTTTGCCACGGGCGCAAGAGACATCGAGGCGACCGGTTTGCCTTTGGGGCGACCCAGATGACTCATCAAAACAAGCGAGGCGCCCGTCTGCGCGAGGATGTGTTTTATCGTCGGAACTGCCGCCTGTATGCGCTTGTCGTTGGTGATTTTACCGGATTCATCAATGGGAACATTGAAGTCCGCGCGCATCAGGACTTTCTTATTTTTCAGGTCTGCGTCTCGCACCGATAGTTTGCTCATATTTTTGCGCTCCCTCCGGTTTAGATTCCTTTTTTATCCATATATTTTATCAAGTCGACGACGCGCGAGGAGTAACCCCACTCGTTGTCGTACCACGCCAGCACTTTAACGAAATTGCCGCCGATGACTTTGGTGATTTTTCCGTCGACAGTCGACGATATGGCGGAGTGGTTGTAATCCACGGAGACAAGCGGCTCGTCGGAATATTCGAGTATGCCCTTCATTTTGCCTTCGGCGGCTTCTTTGAGCGCCGAATTTATTTCTTCGACTGTCGCGGGCTTGGCCAGTTCGACGGTAAGGTCCACCACGGAAACATTGGGCGTAGGCACGCGAATGGCGAAGCCGTCGAGTTTGCCTTTGAGTTCGGGAATCACAAGTCCGATGGCCTTGGCGGCGCCCGTCGTCGTGGGAATCATGGAGACGGCGGCGGCTCGGGAGCGTCTTAAATCGGAGTGCGCCATATCCTGGATTTTCTGATCGTTGGTGTAAGCGTGTATCGTGGTCATGAGGCCTTTTACTATTCCCCATTTATCGTTGATTACTTTTGCGACGGGACCGAGACAGTTTGTGGTGCAGGAAGCGTTTGAGACGACGTTGTGATTTTTGGGATCGTATTTATCGTCGTTGACGCCCATTACAATCGTTATATCCTCGCCCTCGGCGGGAGCGGAAATGATGACTTTTTTGGCTCCGCCTTTGGTGATGTGGCTCTCGGCGCCGCGGACTTCTTTTCCTTTTTTGTTGACGCCGTCTTTTTTTATGGTGAAAAGTCCGGTGGATTCGACGACAACGTTTATGCCGAGATCTTTCCAGGGGATTTCAGCCGGATCTTTTTTCTTGAATACTTTTATTTTTTTGCCATCGACGGAGATTTCGTCTTCCGAAACCGCTTTGACTTCTGCCGCCAGACGTCCGTGAACGGAATCGTATTTGAAAAGATGCGCGTTGGTTTTTGCGTCGGTAAGATCGTTTATGGCGACGAGTTCGATGTCTTTGTCTTTTCGCTCGATAATCGCGCGGGCCACAAGACGCCCGATTCTGCCGAAACCGTTGATGCCTACTTTGACTGACATAATTCCTCCGTATAGAGTTCGGAAACTTCCGATTCCGTCCGTCGGGACGGCGTTCAAAGACGTTGCCGATATTATTTTTTGTGCGGCGGTTTTCCGACGCGGGTGCTAAGGCGGGTTATGTTATCAAATATGACGGAAAAAGTCAATAAAAAGAGGGTAAATAGTAATAGTGAATAGAAAATAGTAAAGACAAAAACGGCGACGAATGGAAGGCGCGGCGTCGGACAATGGTAAATTCCCCCTTAA